>JADFGE010000037.1 GCA_022567855.1 Planctomycetota bacterium
TGACATTCGCGGAATGTACGTGGGCGGTGTCGATGACGCTCACATCCACATCAGCCCCAACCAGTGCTTCCACCCGATCGTACTGGGCGATCCCCACGGCGGCGCCGACGCGGAGTCGGCCTCGGCCGTCGCGGCAAGCGCTGGGGTGCTTGCGCAGATTGTCGATATCGCGCATGGTGATGAGGCCGGCCAGCGAACCATCCTTCTGCACGAGCAGGAGCTTCTCGACGCGAGCCTCGTTGAGAATGGACTCCGCCGCCTCGAGGGTGGTATCAGGCGGGGCGGTGACGAGGTTGGTCTTGGTCATCACCTCGCCCACGTGGCTGACGGTGGCGCCGTCGAAGAACTTCATGTCGCGGCGGGTGAGGATTCCCACCACGAGCCCATGGCTGGCGCCTTCGGCGGTGACAGGGAAGCCTGAGACATTCTGCTCGTCCATGAGCTTCAGGGAATGGGCGATGGTGTCATCGGGGCTGAGGGTGATGGGGTCGTTGATGACGCCGTTTTCGGAGCGTTTGACCTTGGCGACCTCCCGGGCCTGGTCAGCGGGCGGCATGTTGCGGTGGATGGTGCCGATGCCGCCTTCCTGGGCCAAGGCGATGGCCAGGGCGGACTCCGTCACCGTGTCCATGGGGGCCGAGACGAGGGGCGTCTGGAGTTGGATGTTGCGGGTCAGGCGGGTGGAAGTATCAGCCTGATCAGGCGTGATTTCGCTGTAATCGGGTATCAGCAGGACATCATCGAAGGTGATGCCGTCAAGGATGATCTTGGGCTCCATTGACCAATCATGCCGGGGTGGCCGGCAGATGTCAACCTGGGCACGTCGGGCCGGTCGTTTGGGCCGGTGAAGGGGATTCCTTCGCCCGGGGGGTTGTGATAGGCTGGCGGATGTACCCAAGTGGGTTGCGTGTTCAACCAGTGACGGCGAGGTGAGGACGGCCGGCTCGAAGTGAGGCGACCGGGCTGATCGGTCAAAAAGCGGAACAACAGCGGCCAAACGGCGAATTGATACCCGTGGGCCGAGGGCATGATCGACTTCACACGCTCGCTTGTGGACTTGGTGGAACGCGAATACATTCATACTCCAGTCGCCCGACAGGCGACGCCGAAGCCTGAGGACCTGAAGATGCGGCTCAAGGGCATCTCCTAAAATGGGAAGAACCCCGAATTGATGAACGTCCACTCATTACTTGCGGCCGAATCCGTCCAGCTCGTGAGCTTTTACAAGCCGCTGCTGATCTTCGTGGTCTTTGTGCCCTGGGCGTGGCTTATCTCGTCGAAGCTGGAGAAGGATGCACGGTACTTTCACTTGAATCACCGGATGTGGAACAGCATCCAGCTGAGCGCGGGCGTGCTTGCGCTGGCGGCGATGTTGCTGATCCCGCTGACGTTCTGGATCACGTGGCCGATCGGGATCGTCATCCTCCTGGGGCCGCTCTTTGCGTATAAGCAGATTCGCAACCAGGCGGTGCCGGAGGCGCAGCGGTTCGCATTGACCGGCGAGGGTCTCTCGGCGAAGCTGCACTCGCGCCGCCAATCGCGCGCGTCCGAGGGCGCGCTGGTTCGATTCGTCGATCATCAGGGCCAGGAGCGGGACGTCCCGCTGAAGGACGACGCGCAGTTTCTCGTGCACATCCTGGCTGAGGACCTGATCGGCCCGGCGCTGTCGGCCCGAGCCACGGAAGTTCGGTTGGAGGTCGGCTCCAGCGGCGCCGTCGTCAGCCAAACCGTGGACGGGGTCCGGTTCAAGCGAGACCCCGTGCAGGTCGAGTCAGGGCTGCGAGTCATCGATTACTTCAAGGAGATGGCCGGGCTGAACGTCGAAGATCGCCGGCGCCGCCAGTCGGGCGAGTTCGGCATGCTCGGGGCCGAGGGAGAAGTCAGCCTCTCCATCACCACGCAGGGATCGTCCAGCGCGCAGCTCCTCACGCTCCAATTCAACCGAGCCACGAAGCTGCGCAAACCGTTCGACGGACTGGGACTGCTGCGGGCGCAGCTGGAAGGCCTACGCACCTTCGAACCGGCACACAACCGTCACGGGGTGGTGTTGATCGGCGCGCCGCGGAGCCATGGACTCACGACGTCCACGTACGCCTTCGTGGCGCGGCACGATGCCTATACGTCGAACATCAAGACGCTGGAATATGAGATCCTAGCGCGAATCGACGGGGTCGATCATGTGCAGTTCGATCCGAGCAATCCCGACGTCGATTACGCCACCAACCTGCAGTCAATGTTCCGCCGCGACCCGGACATCGTACTGACCGCTCAGATCACGGACCGGGAGACGGCGGCGGTGGTCGCTGAATCGGACGTGCACGGTCCGCTGCTATACGTTCCGCAACGGGCCGGCAGCATCACTGAACAGGTCGTTGCGTGGGTGAAGTTGGTGGGTGATCTGAAGACGGCGGCGGCGTCATTGCGGGCGGTGACCAATCAACGGCTCCTGAGGACGTTGTGCGCCAACTGCCGCCAGGCCTACCAGCCGACGGCCGAGCAGTTGCAGAAGATGAACCTGTCGGCGAAGAAGGTCCGCCAACTGTATCGGGCCGGGGGAAAGGTACAGCTGAAGAACAAGATCGAGACGTGTCCGGTCTGTGGGGGGACGGGTTACTTGGGACAGACGGGCGTGTTCGAGGTCCTGATCGTGGACGATGAGGTGAAGCGCTATCTCACGGCCGGTGACCTCAAGGGCGCCCTGTCGCACGCCCGACGGAACAAGATGATCTACCTCCAGGAAGCGGCGCTGAGCAAAGTCATCAGCGGCGAGACGTCGATCGAAGAAGTGATCCGAGTCACGGCGCCGGCCCGTAGCGACGCCCCCGGCAGCTCCAGTCGCGCGCCACAGCCGCAAGTGGACCCCGCACCGGCCACCTAGCGGGCTTCGGAAGTAACGCCCCTTGCCTCTCCTTTTGATTGGGTACCTGCCATGATCACCACCTTTAACTTCCTCATCCTCGGTTTGGTCGGACTGATCGGCTACTGGTGGGCCACCCAGGGGGTGTTCAGCGCCCTCCTGCACCTGCTTTGTGTGATCGTCGCCGGCGCGATTGCCTTCGCCTTCTGGGAGCCGGTGACGGTTGGCCTCCTGTTGCGCGGCTCACCTTTCGACAACTTCGCCTGGGGTGTGAGCCTCATCGGGCTGTTCGTGGTGCCGTTGTTCATCCTGAGGTTGGCCACCAACAAGCTGGTGCCCGCCAATGTTGACCTGCCCCATTGGGCCAACCTGACGTTCGGGTTCCCCATCGGGCTGGCCTCCGGTGTGCTGACGATGGGGATGGTCCTTATAGGTACCGGGTTCATCCAATCGGAGCGAGAGATCTTCGGCTACACGGGAACGGTGCGCGATCCGGACCAACTGGGAAAGATCACCCATGTCGGGCCGTCGCTGTGGCTGCCGGTGCATCAGTGGACCAGCGAGTTCTACAGTTGGCTGAGCGTCACGTCGCTGAGCACCGGCCAGCCGCTTCGCCATAACTACCCTGATCTTTATAAGGTAAGCGGATCGGAGTTTCGCGACAGCTATTTAGGCGGCATGGGACAAGTGACGATCCCCCCCAACGCCGCCACGATCCGGCGCGTGACAATATGCCCCGACCTGAACCGATGCGCCGTTCGCGTGAAGTTCGCCGCGGAGGCGCGGGACTTCGGAATGCAGTTGACGCTCTCCTCGGCCCAGGTGCGGCTGGTTTCCGAGGCCCACGATCAGAGCCGGCCTTATGTCGCGCACCCCCAAAAGTGGTCGCAGCCGACGAAGGACGGCAGCACCGCGGTGTACCCATTCGATGATAGCACCAATTACGCGACGACCGTTCCCGGACAGGAAACGGCGATCATGGAGTTTGATTTCCCCTGGCCGAACGCCCAGACGCTCAGACCGGCCTTTATCCAGATCAAAGGCGTACGGTTACGGTTCGACCTACCGCGACTTGAGGTTAAGGTTGTCAGCGGCGCGGAGTATGAGCAGCGGCTCGGCTCGTCCGGCTCAGTACAAGTCTCTC
Source organism: Planctomycetota bacterium (assembly GCA_022567855.1). Taxonomy (GTDB): domain Bacteria; phylum Planctomycetota; class Phycisphaerae; order Phycisphaerales; family SM1A02; genus JADFNO01. The sequence goes on from JADFGE010000037.1 coordinate 4,002, forward strand.
GTGCCGCACCGGTCGCTTTCGTCGGTGGCGGGCAGCTCACGACGGGGACCGACATTCAGATCACCTATTCGATCCGACCCATCAGCGCCAGCAAGAACCAGCTTCCGGGAACGATCCACGTCAACGACGAAGGCTTTATCACCGACGGCAAGGGAGAGTTCAAGCCCGGCGGCACGCGTCCGGCTCGCGCGTTGCGCCTCAAGGGGATCGCCGAGTCCGAAGGCACCAAGATCGTTCAGCTGACGGTCAGGCGCGGCAGCGCCGCCGATATCTTCAACCCGGATCTACGACAGCAGGCCGGAGACAACGCAGCCCCAACGCTTGTGGACAGCCGGGGTCGACCCTACCGGGCGATCGGCTATATTTACGACCGGGGCGATTCGGTGGATCTATCGCTCACGCCCAGGCGGCCAATTCGTACCGTCGCCGAACTGCCGCAGCTCTCCCCAAGCGGCGGGCGGAAGTTGATCCTAATCTTCAGGGTGACCGAGGGCGTGCAACTGGTGGGCCTGCGCCTCGGCGACATCCCCGTGGCCAGCTGTAATCTGACCGTGGCTCGCCCCCGGTAGAGAAAAAAGGGGTCGGGAGTCGTTTCGCCAAATCGTGGCTGAAATGGCAATAAACACGGTTTTTGAGAAACGACTCCCGACCCCTTTTTCTCATGCCATGCGGTCGATGAGGTCGCGCAGGTGCCGGCGGATGCCTTCATGTCCGCGGTCAAGCGATATGCCCAGCGATTGGGCGGCGTCTTTGGCGAACACATTGTTCGGTTGTGATGGGCTGGAGAAATCGATATCAGCCTCGACGCCGAGCAGCTCGGCTGTCATCTGGGCCCAGTCGGCCCACCGCGCGTAGCAATCGGCAAGGTTGAAGGCTCGACCCGCGGCGTCCTCGTTGCCGAGGGTCGCAAGAACGGCTGCGGCAACATCATCGACATGCACGAACTTCCCGCCGCCCATGCGGGCAAAGGGTTTGCCGCGCTTGATCTGCTGAACGATTGGGTAGCCGACGGACCGTTCGAGCCGGGGGTCGATGCCGTATACACCGCAAGGCCGGATGGCACAGGTGCACTGCCCGAGTCGAAAGTGCGCATCCCACAAGTGCGCCTCGACCGCGGCCTTGTACGCGCCATAGATACTGGCCGGCCGCAGCGGATGATCTTCATCAACCCGGCCGTTCCAACGCGGTCGAATATCGTGGTGCACGGCAATCGTGCTGATAAAGATGAAGGGTCTCGGGGCGGCGGCGTCCAGCAGCCGTATCGACCCGATGAGGTTGGACTGAAGGTGACGGTTCAGGTCGGCCGGTGGCTTGAGCGGCTGCCAATCCACGCTGTTGTGGATGACGCAATCAGCCCCGTCCAGGAGCTTGGGCCAGACCCGATCATCACCCTGATCTGCGACCACCAGGCGCTCGGTCACCGCCTCGATGTGGTCTGTACGGCTGGTGGCGCGTACCAGGCCCGTGACGGTATGTCCTGCCTCAGACAGATGCCGAGCGATGGTCGAGCCGATAAATCCCGAGACGCCCGTGATAGCGACATGCATGGAAATGGTCCCTTGTGCCGGTCGCGACTGCCTGGATCCGGCGTTCCAGCTCGTCCGGCCGCAGCCGGGTCGGACCAGGCGGTGGGATTGCGGCAGCCGAGGATCGAAGCCGCATCATAGGAATACAATGGCGGCTTCCGAGTCCAGACCACGGTAGACCAAAATGCCAGACAACGACACACGGACATCCTCCCCCACTCCTCGCCGACGGCGCCGGCTGGTGTTGCGCGTGGCCGTAGCCGCCCTCGCGCTGGGGCTGGCGCTGGCCGGGGGATCGTGGTGGTACGTCACGCGATCGTGGTTCATCATCAAGCAGGTGACGCCCCAGTTGGAAGCGAAGCTCGGCGGGGTGGTCCAGATCGGTCATGCACGTTATCTGGGCGATGGCGTCCTGCTGTTTGAAGATATGACGCTTCGAGCACCGTTCCTGAGCGGCGAGGCGGCGCGGGTGCTGCAGATTGGACGGACCCGGGTCGCGCTGGACGAAGGCCGCCTGTGGCACGGCGAGGTGTTGATCAAGGACATCACGTTGGACGACGTGATCCTGCGGCTAAGCGAGAACGCCAAAGCGCCGGGGGTGTTCAACTACCACGCGCTGCGGCCTGACTGGTCGCTCGAGGAGATCGAGAAGCCGGAGCTCTTGCCAAGTGTTCGGATCAACAGCGCGGTGATCGAGTTGGGCATGCACGTTCGGGACGCCTACACAGAGAAGGGGCGGCGCCGCGTGGCCGGGCACATGCACCCCAGCCCCGACGGCGGAGGGACGTATACCTTTGAGCTCGGCGAACTCGACGAAAACGGTGTCTCGCTGGGCGAAGATGGTGTGTTCATCAAGGGCCAATGGAACGTTCAGACGCTGGCGGTTCACGCCCGGGTCGACGGCTTGGCTCTGGACGAACGCGCCCTGGCCATGTGCCCGCAGATGGCGCGGATCTGGTGGGAGCGAATGGACCTCCAGGGGCGCGTCGCCTACGCCACAGTTGAGCGCACAAGTGAGGGCCCCTTCACCGTCGAGCTGCACGTTGACGAAGTGGCGCTGACGATCCCGATCGGTCCCGAAGACTTTTGGGCGTGCTACCGCGATGGACGCGTCGAGCAAGTAACGGCCCAGCCGAGGATGCGGGTCAGCGGCGGGACCATCAAGCTTCAAGGCGATCGACTCACGCTGATCAACCTCCAGGGAGAGGTCGGGGGCGCCGACGGGCAAACGCAGATCATTGGTGTGCCGTATCTCGTGAACCTGACGATCGAGCAGTTGCCGTCGCTTGACTGGGAGAAGAAGGAGCAGTGGCTGGATGAGGTGCTCAATTCGGCGCCGTTTGTGATGAGCATCCGAACGGACGATTTCAGCTTGCCGAAGGTCGCCGACGACGCGACAGGGCCGGGCGTGGAGCTTCCACGACAGCTCGCTTACTTGCTAGAGAAGTTCAATTTGAGAGGGTGGTCACTGAGCACGGAGGTTGACATCAGCCGGGCCCCCCCGGTGCTGGACGATGACGGGCAGCCGCAGCCAAGTCCGATCCTGACCAAGGGGCAGGCCTACATCAGTGACGCTTCGGGCGCCTTCAACAAGTTCCCGTATCCGCTTGAGGGCGTGGACGGGTATGTGCAGTTCGACAGCGAGAAGGTGACGGTTCACTACTTGACGGGGAAGGGCTCGAACGACGCCCCGGTGCGCATTTCCGGGACGATCGCGCCGCCCGGCAAGGACGCGGCGGTGTCGCTCACGCTCATCGCCCACGACCTCCCGCTCGATGATCGGTTCCGCCAAGCCTTGGGCCCAGGCGAGCGTGCGACGTTCGATTCGCTGCTGCATCGTCCGACGTTCCAAAGACTCCGAAATGCCGGGCTTCTGGTGGACGACACGGCAATCGAACAAGCCCGTCATGATCTCGATGCGGCCAAGGCGGCGCTCGCGCAGCAACAACCCGAGGTGCTGACGGATGAATCTCAGGCCGACCGCCAGGCATGGTCACGGATGATCGCACGCCTGGAGACGCTCATCGAAGCGGGCCCGTTCGAGCTCGGCGGCCGTGTCGACCTCGACCTCGCGATCGCGCGGCCGTTCGGTCTGGATCAGCCCACCACCATCACGGGAACCGTCACCGTACAGTCCGCTGACGTGCTTTACGATCGGTTTCCGTATCCGATTCATGTTCACGGGGGCATCATCGCCGTGCAGGGCGATCGCATCTCGCTCGGTGAGGGGCTTGCGATATCCACGCCCGGCATGGGTACGGGCACCGCAAAGGGGGACATCAAGCTGCGCCGTGACGACGGATCGAAGCATGCCGCCCCGGACCTGCAAATTTCCATTCTCGGCGATGAACTGAACGATGCCCTCTTTGCGGCCGTCCCGCCGCTACAGCGCCGTGAGGCGGGAACCGGCGGCGCGACGGACCGAGACGATCCGAGGCAGGCTCAAGCGGCCCGGATCCTCATCGCGATCGGACTGAAGGGTCTGCTGAATTACACCGGGACGGTCTCGACCGACGCTGATGATCGCATCGTCTTTGATTTCGCGGTCAAATTGTCACAGGGCTCGGCCGCGCCGACGGACGAGCTGCTGAGCATCATGCGCGACCTCGGCCTGTTGTGGCCGCGCGGATTCTCTCTGGATTCGGTCGAGGGTCTGTTTCGAGTCACACCTTCCCGGGTCGAGTTGGCCGACGTCAAGGGCCGACGCGGCGACGGCCGGGTCACGGTCAGCGGCTTCATCGGCCTCGGCGACGATTCCAACGCCACCGACGTCACGGTTCGATTCGATGATCTTGCCGTTGAGAAGTACATCGTGAACCTGGCCCCGGGCGAGGGGGAGCACCGGGCCGCGGCTCTGTGGGATCGCTACCAACCGCGCGGCACGTACGACGCCGAACTGCACTACCGCGCCGTGGACGGAAAGCCGGAACCGGTCCGACTCGTGGTCTGGCCGCAGGCGCTCGAAATCCAGATCGACGGCCAGCCCGTGCAGCTTGTCCGCGAGCGCGGAAGCCTCGCCCTGCAAGGCTCGCAGGTCGTGTTCCAGGACCTCGCGCTTCGGGTGCACAGCCACCACGGCGATGATGGACTGCTCGTCCTCAACGGCTCCTACGGCCTCGCCGAGGAAACCCAGACGCTTCAGTTGGACGGTACATGGTCCGGCGGGAACCTTGCCTCACCACTCATTACCGAGGTCATGACGCTCATCGGGGCGAAGGCGGAGGCGCGGCGGTACGCCCGGTTTCAGCCTTCCGGATCGTTCGACGCCCAGTTCACATACCACTCACCCGTCGGCGATCGACCGGCGAGCTTCTTGTGCAAGATACAGCCGCACACGATTGCATTCCGGCTCGACGACGTCCCGATCACGCTCGAGCTCGAAGAAGAATCCGAAATCATCTTCAGGCCGGACAAGGTGCTCCTTCGCAATATCGCCGGCCGCAACACGGAGGGGACCTTCCGGATCGCCGGGTCGTTCGTCCTGGCCGATCTGCTCGAGGCTGACCTTGAGCTGGCCTACGCCGGGCGGATCGACGGCCCCCAACTTCGGGCGTTCCTCCCGCGGCAGGTCCGCTCGACCATTGACGCCTTGGCCGTCGGCACCAATCAACCCGTTCGTCTAGAGCGGGCCCGGTTGACGCTGAAGCAAGTGCAAGGCACAGAAGCCTCCACCCAATGGCATACGATCTTTGCCGGCCGGCTCGACCTGAAACAGACGTCCTTCCGCGCCGGGGTGGATTTCTCTGACGTGGATGGCGCACTCGATTTGTTCATCGACACCGCGCCCGACGCGAACCCGAAGCTCGACATTCGCGCGACGGCGGTGACGGCGAGAGTGCTCGGGCGAGTGCTCACCAACGCCGAGGCGCACATTACGCTCAGTGATGACGGGAAGCGCCTTGTCATCGATGAGCTGCGCGCCGACCTGTGCCGCGGTGTGGTGACCGCCCACGCGACGATCGGGCTTGCCCCGGCGAGCGATTACACCCTGTCGCTCGAGATCGCCGGCGTCGATCTTGAGGATATTACTCGCGTCCAATCGGATCAGCCGGGCCAGTCTCGAAACGGCAACGGGCCCGAAGGCGAACTGTTTGGATCGTTGAGCCTGGCAGGCGACCGCAACGAGCCATCCAGCCGCCGCGGTCGAGGGGCGGCGCGCGTGATCGACGGACAGATCGCGAACCTGCCCCTGGCCCTGCGCCTGTTGCAGCTCTTGGAGCTCATGCCGCCCGTCAGCGGCAGCCTCGATTTCGCGGATGTGGCGTTCTACATCACCGGCGATCGCGTGGTCTTCGACCGGCTTTCGCTGGAGTGCCCGACGCTGCAGTTGCTGGGCGAAGGCGAGATGGACTTCAACAGCCTCGAATTGGACCTGCGGTTTAAGACCCGCGGCACCCTCGGACTGGTCCGGGACGTGGTGGCCCAAATCAGCGACCGCCTCCTGGCCATCGTCGTCACGGGTACACTCAGTGAACCGAAAGTGACGATCGTGCCGCTGCCGGCTGTCAGTTCCGCGCCGAGGCCCGCTCCAAGCCGATGGCCGCAGGACTTGGACCAGTTCAGCCAGGCTGACTGAGCGCTGCGGGCATGTCATCGAGTACATCAGACCGTCAGGAAGGATTGCATGGCGATGACTCGCGCGTCCGTGAAAGATGAATCGACGCTCAGCGCGATTGACGGACTCATCGACTCGATGGGAGGCGATCCGTCCTCGTTCGCCGGTCGCATGATTGCCGAACTGATACAGACAAGCCTCAAGCTCATCCCGGATCAGCATGACATCGGACAGCTCAAGCTGCTGAACCGCGCGCTGAAGGAGATGCGCTACGCCTACCGTGTCTTCAATCACTACCAGGGCACGCGGAAAATTGCCATCTTCGGCTCAGCCCGAACGCCCGAGGATCACCCCAACTACCTCGCCGCGAGGCGCTTCAGCGCGGCCATCGCCCGCCGCGGTTGGATGTCCATCACCGGGGCCGGGGATGGGATCATGAAGGCCGGGCACGAAGGCCCCCGCCGCGAAGCGAGTTTCGGTCTGTCCATCCGCCTGCCCTTCGAGACCACCGCCAACGAAGTCATCGAAGGCGATCCGAAACTCATCAACTTTCGGTACTTCTTCACCCGCAAGTTGATGTTCCTCAGTCATGCCGATGCCATCGCGATCTTCCCGGGCGGCTTCGGCACCCAGGACGAGACGTTCGAGGCATTGACGCTGGTGCAGACGGGCAAGTCCAACATTGTTCCCATCGTTCTGGTGGAGGCCCAAGGCAGCGAGTACTGGAACTACTGGGATACGTACCTTCGCAAGAACCTGCTCGCCAACGGGATGATCAATGCCGAGGACACCGCCATCTACTACATCGCTCCCTCGGTCGAGGATGCAGCCGAACATGTGCTGAGGTTCTACCGCGTGTATCACTCGAGCCGGTATGTCAACGAGCAGCTCGTACTTCGCCTGTTGCGTCCGCTAACGGATGCTCAGGTCGAACTGCTGAACGAGCAATACGGCATGCTGGTGCGTTCCGGGCGAATCGTGCAGTGCGGTCCATTGGATGCCGAAGAAGATCACCTCGAATTGCCACGGTTGGCACTGCACCATACTCGGCGTGACTATGGGCTCCTGCGATCGTTGATCGACTGCATCAACGGCTTTGAGGCCGATGGTGCGTGAGACGGCGGGCATACTGCTGCTGATCGCGGCGGGTGTACTGACTGCCTGTAAGTCGGGCGTTCCAGCGGCGGGGCCGTCCCCGGCGAGCGACGGAACGCCGACCTTGCGCGTTACTCCGAGTTCCCGCCGATTGCTCAGTTCGGACAATGGGTTGGAGGTGCGGACTTGGGTTATTATGGATCGCGGTCCGCACATCGCGGATGCAATCGCGAGTTTCGGACAGCCCGCCCTTGTCGACGCCTCAGCCGACGCATCGCTTCGTCGCAACGGATTGCGATTGGTCAGGATTCGGGCGGACGAATTGGAGTCACTGTTGGCTTCGCTCGGCGGCGCATCATTGGATGCCACAACGTGGCACGGTCAGATATACCATTGGCGCGAACTGGTGCAGTATCCGATCGGGCCGGCCGGAATGGCCGTGGCTGTGGATGGTCTTGTACGTCGATTTGAGAGCGGCACATTCCGTTTGATGTTTCGAAGCTGGACGGTTCCGATGGAAGACGGGCCGAGACTTCAGTTGCAACTTCTGGGACAGTTCGATCGGCCGCAGCAAGACCCGTTTCGCCGATTCGTTACTGACCGCCGAGTGACAGGCGAGGTCTTTCACTCCTTCGCGTTTCAGATTCAGCTCGAAGTAGGATTCGGATACGCCCTGCTGTTCGAATCGCCGAGTATTGATTGGTCGTTCGGACCGGCGGAACAGCACGAGGCGAGTGCAGAACCGGTGGCCGCCGAATCGAATGGACAAGTGCCCGACCCGGAGCAGGTCGGCCCCAAAGCCGACGCCCCCCCCACTTTCGGCGAGCTGCTGCTTCGCACCGGCGCCCGCCCGCCGAAGCGCCGCATGCTCGTGTTCGTCCCCAAGTTTCCCCCAGCCGCGTTCCCACCTGATACGGTTGGCGCGGCCAGCGACGGACATCGACCATGAGCAACCAAACATGAGCAACCAAACGCCGCCCCCAGATGAACCTGTGAGCCGCGAGGCGGAGCCGCGGACCGCCCGCCGTAGCGGCGTCCGTCACCTGCCGCCGGTCTCCGTCGTGCCGACGCTGTGCACGTTGGGCAATCTGGTCGCCGGGTTCGCCGCGATGCACTATTCGCTCAAGGATCCGAAAACGCTCTTGATCGTGGATTGGACTCCGCTGGAGGTCGCGGCGATTTTGATCTTCGTCGGCATGCTCTTCGATGCGATCGACGGTTCGATTGCCAGGCTCGTCCAAGTCCAATCCGATCTTGGGGCACAGATCGATTCGCTTGCGGACATGGTGACCTTCGGCGTTGCGCCCGCATTCCTGACGCTGCGCCTGGTCAGCCTCGAAACGGCGGACGGCGGACTCATCATCGGTCCAGGGGCGGACAACGTTCTTGGAAAGATCATCTGGGCGGCCGCGGCGGTGTATGTGTGTTGCGCGGCGATGCGTCTCGCTCGATATAACCTCGAAGTCGCCGCGCAAGACGGGCCTGCGACCAAACAATTCAGTGGCCTGCCGACGCCCGGCGCTGCCGGGGCTGTGGCTGGTCTCATCGCGCTACACCAACATTTGCTGGTAACCACGTTCGGTGATGACGTCCCGCACGTTTTCGTTCGTGGAGCGGCGCTCGGGATTCCCGTCGTCATGCTCATTTGCGCCTTCGTGATG
>JADFGE010000332.1 GCA_022567855.1 Planctomycetota bacterium
AGCCCATCTTGCCGGACGAGTAGTTGCTGATGTAGCGCACCGGGTCGATCGGCTCATGCGTCGGCCCGGCGGTGACGAGCGCCTTGAGACCGCTCAGCGCGCCGCGCTGGGCACGCGACAGAACGGCCTGGGCAGCGGCAAGGATTTCCTCCGGCTCGGCCATGCGGCCCGGCCCGTACTCGCCACACGCCATGTCGCCGTCATTGGGGCCGACAATGTGGATGCCGTCCTTTTTCAACGTCGCCAGATTGCGCGCGGTCGAGGCGTGCCGCGCGCTGACCATACCCGGCGGGGTGTCGCTGTTTGGTTTCGCCGCTGACACCCATCCCGTCCGTGGCGGACTGTGGGATCCGGTCATGCGCCCGGTGTGGACGAAACAGCGCGAGCCGCTGGGCAACATCGGCCTGAGAGGGCATATGTGGTCATTCAACGAACGCGCGATTGCTGAGCTCTTCGCCGACTGGGGCGACTACCAGTTCGAGTTCTTTTCGAACATGTTCTATGTCGTTGCGCGCATGTCGCCTTGAACCAGGTTGATCCCGGCTGACATCGATTCAGGGAGTCTCCAGCCGCGTCTCAAGAATGTGATTGTTCCGCACGAATCGATATTCGCCGAGCTTGACGTTGTCCGCCTTGCGGAAGGGAATCTGAAAACTGCTGATCGTGTGATGATACTTGCTGCCGGTGAAATCGACGCCGTCAGTCAGGCGCGGAGCGCGATTGTACGGCAAGCGCACTTTCAAGGGGTTCGTGTAGCAGCCGAACATTTCGGGATTGGACATAGAAGATCGAACCGGCCTCTGTGCAGGGGCCGGCAGCCGTCTCGATGAAATTGTAGTTGTTGGCCTTGAGCCAAATCTTGATCTCGCGGGCGAAACAACTTCCAATCGAAGCGATGGGCGTGTCTTGGGTTAAGCGCGGTTTGTCCGGTCGCTGCTGCTTCAAGAAGTCGACGCTGAGCGCATCACCCTTGGGGTACAACCGCCAAGGCTCAAGCTTTAGGAGCTTGACCTCACTCAGTCCGCGACGATCGGGGTTGTACGAGTACATCTGAGGTGTGTCCTTGAGTTCGGATCGCGGATTCGGATCGGCCGTTCTCGGTGATTGCTGGGTGGCGATACGGTGAGCATCCAGCGAGCGTCCTCGATCCGCAGGCCGATGTCCTGTCGAGACGTGTCGACGGCCGGGTCGGATTCAATCCGGTTCAGTCGGTGTGCGTAGGCGATGAGCCCGTGCGACCTTCGCAGCCAGCCGCCGATGTCCATCCGCGTGCTGACCATCTCTTCCAGAACCTCTCGGATCTGTGGCCGGAACCCATCGAAGGCCAGGAACGGTGTCAGGCACAGGTAACCGCCGCGATGGTCTTTGTACTTCTCCATGTCTATATAGACGCAGTCGATGCGCGCGCTGAAGCGGCCGTTACCACGATAGATGTTGTTCAGAAACGTATCAGCGATCGCGACCATATCCCGCTGAGTGAAGACGACACCGTAACGATGGGCAAGCAGCGCAAACTCGGAGGACGTGCGTGCCTTCCAAACGTACTCGCCCTTTTTGCCGCGCAACCGATACAGTCGATAGGACCAGACGAGGTTCCCTGACTTGTCGATCCACATGCCGGCCCTAAAGTACGCCGCGAGTTGTCTTGCCATCCGGCCGTACTTTTCCTCACCTGTGATATTATGTAACAGGATCAGCGCGTTGCCCGCCCACGCCATGTGGTTGATCGGCTCCACCTCATCGTGCGTGACGCTGTAGTAGTATCCCTGGTCGGTTCCCTCGATCGTGTGGAATTCATCGTCGTACTCGTCTATGCACCGTCGAGCGACCTGGAGAAACCGCTCCGCCTGTCGGCCGAAACGTTCCTCCAGGCGGGTATCGTTGCGTACGAGTTGGCAGAATGACGCGATCGGGTAGCTGATTCGGCCGGCGACGGTGATGTCGGCAGTGTATCGGCCTTCTCCGGCATAGCGGTTGGTGCCCCAACTGTGCATGGCCCGCTTGCGCACATCGTCAACCCGTCCCAATTCGCTATCTCGGTAGGGGAGGATGGTTTCGATCGTCTGCGATAGCAGTTCAAGAAATCGCACTTGGCTCGTGGCTTCGTAGGCGATCACACAGGCTTGGTTCGGGATGCTCAGCCCCCACCCGTAGTACCGACCTCGATTGAGTTCGTCCTTGTCCGCATACTTCAACGCGCGATCGATCTCGATCTGAAGAGACTCATACAAGACGTCCGCGTTGGAATCTGCTGCCATTAACTCGGCATACAACCGGCGAACGGTGTCAAGACGCTGATCGCCATCCAGCCGCGTTGAGCCGCATATTGGTAGCGAAGTCCTCGGTTACGGAAATGGTGGCCATCGGCATCACGGGTTGGGCCTCTTGCCACACATCTAGGTCGATCGATTGCAGAAGTCCCCGCACGCTACCCAAGGCGCCCAAAGGAGACCACTCCCGGCTCGCCAAGACCCGAATCGTCTCCGAATCCATCTGAATCGGATTAATCAGTTGATTGTTGTTTTCGTCATCACCCGTGAAGAAGCTCGATAGCTCCGCTCTGACCCCCATCATTTCACGTTCAATGATCGGCTTGGCCAGGGCTTCTGCCTGTCGTTGCAGTTCCCAGGTGACCTCTTGGGCAGACGCACCGCCGCTGAGACGGGACCGCGCTTGGCCCAGCGACACCCGCAATCCTTGCAAAGCTTCCTGCACTTCAGGATCGGTTGCCGCACCAGACTGGCGCTCCGCCGACGCCACTATGCTATTCCCCGCGTCGAGGACGACGTTCAGACGCCTTAGAAGGTCTTGCGCATAGTACCGAATGCCAATTTCCATAAACGCTTCCCGGCGCAAGACTGCGTTGGTACCGCAGAAAAAGGCCGCGTTCCAGCCGTCCTTGCCTTGCTGGATAGGCCCATAAAAAAGCGGGGCCTGGCTTCCCAAGTAATCTCCTTCAGGGACGTTATAGAACCACTGAGGGGTCTGCACCAAAGCGACCTTTGGGTCAACAAAATACCCAAGAGTCTCGTCAAGGATCTCGGGCGCTGGCAGCTGGTCGGCATCTAGGATCAGGATGAACTCGCCCTGGGTCTGAAAGAGCGCACTGTTCACATTCCCCGCCTTGGCGTGCCGCTCGTGCCCTGCCCAATCGTCGGGTCTGATTATGTATTTTGCACCCTCGGCAAGTGTGGCCTCCTCCAACTCACGAGAGTTGCCGTCGTCAAGCACAT
>JADFGE010000333.1 GCA_022567855.1 Planctomycetota bacterium
GAGCCCGATCCCGCAGCTTCAGTACATGGACCTCTACTGGGAGCGCGTGATTCGGACCGTGGCCAACAACACACGCGAAGATGGGCAGGCGTTTCTCAAGGAAGCGGCCCGCGTGGGTGTGCAGACGCATGTGCAGATGTTTGGGCTGCACGAGGCGAACGACGCGCTGATCGCGCTGAAGCACGATGCGATCAAAGGAGCGGCGGTGCTGGTGATGGACCGGTGAGAATGTCATGGGAAAAAGGGTGCCACTGACACCGAGTCTCGGCCGCCGAGACGAGTCGTCAGTGTGTTTGGAAGCGAGTCGCACAACGAGCACGCACGACTCGCTTCACTCGCTGTGCGTGGCACCCGATGGATCGCTACACTGTGGCCACATGGCCGTTTCGACGCACACCTTTCAGGCCCCCAAGGGCACCCGTGATTTCTACCCGCATGATCTCGCGGTCCGCCGGTACATCGAAAGTGTGTGGCGTGAAGTCTCGATCAACCACGGCTTCGACGAGATCGACGGCCCGACGTTCGAGCATTTGGATTTGTATACCATCAAGTCCGGCCCGGGCATCGAGTCGGAGCTGTTCAGCTTCACGCGCTCCGGCGGCGATACGAAGTACGCATTGCGCCCGGAGTTTACGCCGACGTTAGCGCGGATGTACGCTGCACAGGCGGGGTCGCTTGCGAAACCAACCAAGTGGTTTTCAATCGGGCCATTCTTCCGAGCCGAGCGCCCCCAGCGCGGGCGGTTGCGTGAGCATATTCAGTTGAATGTGGACATCGTTGGCGATGACAATTCATCACGGGCCGATGCCGAAGTTATTGCTGTTGCAGTGGCCGTGTTGGATCGGTTTGGTCTGACCCCTAAGGATGTCAGGATCAAGATCGGTCACCGTGAGGTCCTCTCCGATCTCTGCCGCAGGCTTGGATACAACGACAATGAACTGCCGAAGATCTTCTCGATCTTGGACAAGCGCGACAAGTTGGACGACTCGGGCCTCCAAAGGGAGGCCGACAAGGCTGGCGTTGAATGGCAACCTCTCTGCGCGTTCAAGAAGTTCTTGGCCGTAAGTTCTCCCAACCAGATCAAAGACTTTGCTACCAAAACGTTCAACGTCACAGTGTCTGATCCCACAGACCTTTTGAGCACAGAGTGGTATCTCGATCGACTCGGAATCTCAGAGTGGTGTGAATATGACCTGGGAATTGTTCGTGGCCTGGCCTACTACACCGGTGCTGTGTTTGAGATCCATGAGGTTGGGGGGAGGGAGCGAGCAATTGCCGGGGGAGGCCGGTACAACAATCTCGTGGAATTATTGGGTGGTCCTGCTACGGCTGCCGTTGGAGTTGCGATGGGAGATGTCGTGATTCGACTGGTTCTTCAAGACAAGAGACTGCTGGAAGCGGTGCTGGAGAGATCGATGCGCCCTGACGTTTTTCTCATTGCAGCGAAGGATGAGGTGATCGATCAACTTTATCCGTTGAGCTCCAAACTACGTAGCGTCGGGCTGCATGTGCGTCACAGCTACAAAGCCACGCGCAACGTCGGCAAGCTAATGAGCGAAGCGAACAAGGCCCGCGCGCGGTTTGCGGTGATCCTCGGCAAGGAGCTGGATGAAGGGAATATCGTCCTCAAAGACCTACGAAGCGGCGAACAGGAAGAAATCGCGCGCGAAACGTTGATCGAGGTGTTGCGAATAAAGCTCGCCGCGTGCGAGGGAGGTTGAAGATGAACGGGATTCGACATAAGCATTGGATCGGATTGGCGGTCCTTGCCGTTTGGTCTTTGCTCTCTTGTGTTCAGCGCGAAGCCGCAAAGTCCTTCCAGGCGGACGACAAGACAGCCATACTGTTCGATGGCTCATCATGGCGCGGGTGGCAGCGCAAGGACGGGCCTGAAAGCCAATGGATCGTCCAAGATGACGGCTCTGTCCAGGCCAGCGGCGGCGATGCGGTCACCAGCGCCACCTTCGGCGATTTTCAGCTTCATGTGGAGTTCTATTGCCCCAAGACGCCGGGCAAGCAAGGTCAGGCGCGCTCCAACTCAGGTGTCTATCTGCACGGGCGGTACGAAATCCAGATTCTGGATTCGTTCGGCGACCCCCCCACCGGCAACGGATGCGGCGCGCTGTATTCCATCGCGGCGCCCATGGTCAACGCATCGCGCCCGCCGGGCATGTGGCAAATGTATGACATCATCTTTCGTGCGCCGCGCTTTGATGATCAGGACAAGATCACTGAACTTCCGCGTATCACGGTCCTTCACAACGGCATTGTGATTCACAATGACCTGGAGCTTCCCAGCACAACGCCCGGCGGGCTGGACCGCGAGATGGTCGACGTGGGGCCGATTCTGCTGCAATTCCACGGCGACCCGGTGCGGTATCGCAACATCTGGCTGAGAGCACTGGATTGAGTGAGCCACGGTAGGTGATGCGAACGCTGATCGTGACATCCGTGCAAGCGGAAGCTGAGGCGATCGGCTTGATCGACGATGCGGTCATTGTGGTCTCCGGGATCGGCCGAACGAACGCGGCCGCGGCGACGACCGAAGCGATCATCGGTGACGGTCCGTACGACCTGGTGGTCTGCGCGGGCGTGGCGGGCGTGCTGCCTGGGGGTGGATTGTCGATCGCCGAGACGATCGTGGCGACTTCGTGTGTGTATTACGAGGAGGGGGTGATGACGCCCTGTGGTTTTGAGGATATCACTGCGATGGGGTTTGCGCTGGGCGACTTTGAGGGCAATGGGGTTCCGGTGGATACGGACGCGCTCTCCCGGTTGGGCGATCATTTCCGCCGCGGCCCGATTGCGACGGTCGCCACGTGCTCGGGGAGCGACGAAGCAGCGCGCGAGGTGGTGCAGCGAACAGGCGCTGTCGCCGAGGCGATGGAAGGCGCAGCCGTGGTGCATGCCGCGCATCGACTGGGCGTCGGGGCGCTGGAGCTTCGAACCATCAGCAACACGACCGGCGATCGTCAGGAACAAGTTTGGAGATTGGACGACGCTTTGGCGGCGCTAGGCTCGGCCGTTCGTGAGATGGCCCGGATACTGCGCGGGATTTGACCTCTGTCCGGCTGGTGACCAACGCACCGTCCGATGCATCGTGGGCGTTGAGTTCGACGAGTGTTATCGGTCAAGGGGAAGCGACTCGGGGAACTGGGCGGAATCCTGCGTTATTGGCTTGTGGTTCATGGGGTTGGAGCCTCAACCTATTTGATGATGGGGTCGAT
>JADFGE010000334.1 GCA_022567855.1 Planctomycetota bacterium
GCACATAGAGATCGGCCAAGAAGCCGGTATCGTCTTCGTCGTGTGGACGTTGGTCGCCCTCGCGGCGTTTCCCGCCCTTCGGCCGTACTTCAAAGCGAGAACAATGCGCCGCTCAGCGCATAACATGACACCGTGAAGCGTTGGATTACCAAGCTCGTCGTGTTCCTGCTCCTGGGCGCGGTCGTCAATGTCGCCGTGGCGTGGGGGTTTGCGATTTGTCCGATCGGCGGGGAGAGCCGGATAGAACTCTGTGAGCAGTACGTGTTCGACCGACACCTTTATCTGCTAACGACGGTCAACATCCTACCCGGCGAGATTCACTTGTCACAACGGGTGAGCGGGTCAACTATCCTGCGGTACAACTTTATTCCAGCGCCGATCGACGAAGCGGACTTCAGAGCGCTCGTGCCCAGGTGGTCGCGGTTCGCTGCCATCGAACCGTTTGAAGAATTCGCGAATCGCTACCATGCCGACCACGAGCTTGTGGACTATGACGAGTATGCCAGCGGGTGGCCGGCGTATTCTCTGAGATACTTTGGTTCCATTTATGTGGTTCGCGCAGGATCAGGCAACGTCTATGACGAATCAGGCCTGACCGGATATTTCCACCCCACTCTTCCACAGAAGATGGTCGACGGTGGATACCGAAGTGAGCTTCCGTTCCTGCCCATCTGGCCGGGCTTCGCGATCAACACGGCCTTCTACGCTACGATTCTGTGGTTGCTCACGCTCGGTCCCTTTGCTGCGCGCCGTTTCATTCGTAACAAGCGTGGCCACTGCATCAAATGCGGCTACGACCTGCGCGGGGCGGAGCATGAGGTGTGTCCGGAGTGCGGGGTAGCAGGAGGCCCGGCAGCGGGAGCGATTGGTTAGGCCGATTGCTGCCGTGAACTTACATCGGATCGCCAAATTCTTTGTGGTTGAAGTATTTCTGGAGTTCTTTTGCGCGTCCTATGAATTCGATGAGTTCGCTTCCGTCACCGGAGCCGTAAATTCCTTGATCGTATGACTGCTCGTTCTTGTCGTAGTACAACTCAACAGCATTCAAGACATCCGCAATGCTCTTGAGAGCCGCATCGGCATCAACAATACCGATCCCCGGCAATAGAGCGTCGGGGCGTTTCAGTCTTGTGTCGAGATCATAATGCCCAACGCGACGGTTCCTGTGATCACGGAAACTCTTGCAACGGTCCTTGATGATCGGAAGCAGCCCTCTCTTGAGCGTTTCCTTCAACGTGCTGTCTGCGTCAGGGATGATCGAGATGAGGTATTCGATCGTCAGATTGCTTCTTTTCACTCCACGCACGGGTGATGCTGGTGGATCGGTAATTCGGCACAAGCTCAAAATGAAGTCATCGCGGAGAACCTCACGGAGGATTTGGAAAAAGAACGACGCCGTATCGTCGAGTAGTTGAACAGTGTTGTCATCAGTGCAATAAAGCGTCTTATAGTCGTTCCATTTAGTATTGAGGAACGACAGCTCCCGGCCCAGCAAATCGTGAGTCTTCGCCACGTCGGATGCCATTCTTGTTGTTGACCCGTGGGACATACTGTTACACGTTGATAGGTCGTCAGTGATGATATGCGAGCCAGTTCAGAGGTAGCTAGACTATTCCACGCCATGTCCAACGTCTGCGCCAACGAAACCCTCAACACCATGTGCTGTGTCTGCGGCATCCGCTGCGGTATCCTGTTCACACGATGACCAACTACTTCGCCAGCTCGCTCCTCGACGCGATGGGCAAGGTGTTCCACCTGCACACCGGCACGTGTCAGTACCTCGACCGCGAGACCGGCAAGCTGACGTGGCTGGTGGACGCTTCGGACGAGCAGCACTGGTGGAAGGTGGCGAGCCCGAACTTGTACGAGGCGGTGTATGAGTTGGGTGTGCTGGTTGGGGTGGAGTGGGAGGATTGAGAATGGCACTTCGACTGGACGCCACAATGAGTGCCAGCGGTACGTCGTGCGTCACACGAATCTGCTGGTAGCGGTGTGCGAGCTGGCGGTGCTGCCGGGGTGTGATCTGAGTGATGTCTAGTAACTACGGCACCCAATCAACCCACTTCTGCATATCAAAGTTCGGCGTGATTTCGTCGGGTTTGACGTGGTCGTAGGTGAACGAAAGTGATTTGTAGGCCAGACCAAGAAACGATGGCGGTTGAGCTGTCTTTTTGAAGCGCGATAGATCGTGGTGGGGGGAACACAGATCGTCCGCATACTTACCACTTATGAGCGCCGCACGTAGGAACTCTGCAACCTTCGCCCGCCATCCAAATACTTCTTCGTGCGTTGGTTTCCACTCGCCGCGTTGACCTTGCTTGCACCGTTCGATACATCGCGCTAATTTCTGCTTGATGAACCTGACCTGAGCCGGCGGTCCCGTCGTTCCCTCCCTCAGTTGTACCTCTAACCTGTCGCGCTCATTCTCGATCTCGGCTAGTTTGATTGTGTGCCGACGCTCCTGTGCTTGGTGGATCAGGTACGGGGCTCGGATGAACTGGCTTACCACCAGCAATACAAAAAAACCAGCGGTATTTGCCATGCCAGATCAAGTAACGGTGATTGAGGATTTGACGACGCGACGATTGAACCGACAATCGCCAATCCGCCAGCTAGTGAATCCATAATCACGAACGGCCGAGAGAATGTAATCCTCAACCACTGACGATAGAACTCCCGCCATGCTGAAGTTGCACTCTCGTTGTTAGTTGATGACTCTTTAGCCACTATCTAGCTTCGCTAGTTCGGCCACGTTGCTTGGCGATCAAGCTAGCGGGCTCGACTTCGATTGGGAAGATGGCTCATCCTCAGTGGGCGTCGGCTCCACCTCAGCGGCCTCGGCCTCAGACGACGCTTCTAGTTCAGCAGCCAGACCGAGCTTCTCCATCCCGCGCCTTACATGTACATTATCGTACTCGGCCGGGTACCCTCCGCGCGTGATGTATTCAAGATGCGATCGGTAGTCCGTTTGGTCTTTAGCCGACCCGTGCAAACTGAGTCCTGCCAACTCCTGCTTCGCCTCGGCTGGCATCTTGTTCAAGACCAACAAGATTTCGTTAGCATGCACAAACTCTCGAATCTGATCTAGGGTGAGGTATTTGAATGGAACGGATGACATCGGCTTGGCTCCGGTTGGGTTGTTGCTGAGTTGCCGCCTTCATCACCGCCAGGGTACCCCTTTTCATCGCCTCTGGCAGCTTCTGCCAGCCTT
>JADFGE010000335.1 GCA_022567855.1 Planctomycetota bacterium
GGGGGCGTTGGTCGAGTCGAATGTGATCAAAGCAGAACCGATCGCCCCGACTCCCCCAGCCGAGTTCAAACCTTCGACGAAACCGAACCCGAAATCGGCTGCGGGTTCGCTGAAGATGCCAAGCGAGAACCCATCTGGGTCGAACACCTCCATGGTCGAGCCCATCGCTGAAGGTTCGAACGTACTAAGAGCAAAACCGTAGGAGAGTTCGAGGACAGGGATGGCAAACTGCAGTGTGAGCGTCCCGAAGGCGTCGCCCTCAATGTTCGGAAAGTCAATAAAGAACGTGTCGCCTGGGCCACCATCGATCGTCGCATCCGCTGACGAGAATCCGAAGGTGACGTTGCCGATCACCATCCCGTCAACGATCGTACCTTTGGGCAACTCGTCGAACGTAATGACCTGAAGGTCGCCGTGGGCGGCAGAGGTAGATATCGCGAGCGCCAGTACGCCGATCAACTTGGTGCGAATAGCCGTCATGGTTGTCTCCTCCTCAGTCGAAGCTGACGGTAAATGAAAAGAGAGAGCCGTCACTGGCTCTCTCTCTTCTGCTGGCTCTCTCTCTTCGCCCCCCGGCAGTCCCGCTGGACCCTACAGGCTAACCGGCCCAGATGCAAGGGTCATCAAAGAAGAATTCCAGGCACACCAGGCCGCCGGGGGCCGTGAAGGCGGGTATCGTGGCAATGGTGAAGGCGGCTCGATAAGACCGGGAGGTTCCAACAAGTCCGTGTGGATCACGATGTACCGCTGGCCATCCTCGTCGAGGCAGTCGAGCGTGTACTCGCGATCACCATGCTCATCTTCGCCAACCCACGTCGCACAGTGAGCACCACAGACAGAGCACATGGCGTCGAGGGTTTCGCAGGCGACGGTGTTGGACAATGCTCCTCGGATCGTCAGACTTTGCTTTTGCGAATCACTCTCACCAAGGTGATCGCCCCGAGAAGCGCGGCCTGACCGGCCAAGCATCCGATCAAACCCCAAGACAGCAGCATCCAAGTCACCAAGTAGACAAGAACCGAGAGACCGGCCCACAAGAGTCGCGGAGCGTCCTCCAATTCAGCCGCTTTGTAGTAGAAGACTGCGCAGAGCAACAGGAGCACGAATTGGAACGAGTAGAGCCTGAGAAAGAGCTGGTCAATACTCATCGGAAAGGACGCACGCTTCGTCGGGCGAGTCCGTCTCTGACGCGCCGAGATGCTTGCGGGCGCGACCAACGGCGGCCGCCCGACAGCACTGCCAACATTCTAGCCTTCACCTCCGCGCCACACTCCGGGCACACACGCCCGGAAGTCCCGCGCAGGTCATGGGCGAAGGCAGCCGGAACCTAACGACCTATACGGGAGCGCTGTCCACATTCGGGGCATTTGATGGAGCTGCCGTCTCGGTCAAGCCCCTTCAACGAATACCCGCACCAGAAGCACGCTGGGGTGAACAAATGGTAGCGAAACTGCCTGCCTAACAGGAACCGCCGCAAGGCCAGTCCCGAGACAACGGCCAAAGCAATCGCAACTCCGAAGCCGAGCAAAAGGACCATCATAACGCCGAGGAATCCAGCGTCGTTGGCAAAGCCAAGAATATCCCACGCTGTCTCCTCTAGCGCATGAGTGCCATGCCCAAACAACATCATCCATCCGAAGCATGCGAGCACACTCACAATCGACGGCGCGGTGCGAACCATCAGTTTGCGCTTGTCGATCGCGTTGACGATTTCTCGGCACTCGACCTCGTGGATGTCAAAGCGCTTCGCTAGAACATGATGTGAGAGTAGGTGCTTATACCCCATCGCATCGGGCTCCACACTCCGGGCAAGCCTCATGCTCTGCCCCACGCAGGTCGTAGCCGCATTTGATGCACCGGCCGCGCTTGCGGCGGATCATTCGGCGCGCGGTGAACGGGCCAAGCGTCAATAACCACAGGATCGCAGCGTAGAAAACCGTGTTGATCGCGAACCCGGTCCAGATGGGTTGGTAGGGTAGAACAAAAGGCGGGGTGGGTAACCCGATGACCCTGCCCGTCATGGGATGGTCTCGGACAAACAGACCTCCCAAGACGGTGTAGGGATTCCGTATATCGTCGGACGGCCCGAACCGACACCGCAACGCTAGAAAAGGCCAGCCTCTTGCATCATCCCAAAGTACGCCATCTTGCAGTGGTGGGATGGCGCGCAGAGCTGTCCAGTGCGGAAGTGAGGACGTCTCTACCCAAGATCTTCCGCCTCGGCGATCTTCGGCCCAATCTGTCTCATCGTTGATTATCCGAAAAGCCCCCACACCGCGCCAGATCAGGAATGAACGGCTCCCATGAGCTGGATCTACGGTCAAACCCGCACCTTCGGGACGACGCGAGCCGAGATCAACCACCAGCGCACACCCCCACGCCACGGCGACGTTCACGACCGCGCCGAGGAGGAGGAAGAGCACGAGCTTGAACAAGCGGCGCTTCACGACAACATTCTACGGCAAATTGAAGTTTACTCCGCGATTGTCGAGCCGATTCATTAGCTGCTGAAATTCGCCACTCGCCATGATCTGACTGCTGCAGTCGTACATTGCAACGGCGACGAAATCACTATCCTCGTACATCGCACGGTCGTAAATCAGAATCTCGATCGACGGATATATGCTCGTTGAGATTTGTTGCCGTGACGTACTCAGCCAATAGTCAGAACCACCATCGGACACTGGTCCGAACGGCGAGTTGAGAGCCGCTCCAGGCAGGAAGCCAGCCGTCACTAAGGTCTGGAGATCAGGGGGCATCGCTTCACCGTTTGCAATGCAATACGCATTAGTTGCTATCGTGATCGCCATGATGTTGGAATGGGCCACTTGTTGCTGCCGTCGAGGAAGCGCCCCCGTTCGCTTACAACCATCGATCGCGACGATAGGGATTAGTAACAAGAGCATCAGAAGTGAGCGGCCTACGAGTGGCATTCGTTTAGCGTACACCTTTCTTCTCTAGCTGGCTGGCCGCGACGACGGGTTCCCGTCGCCAGCCGCATTCGGGACAACCGGCGGAAGAGTCGCGGCGGAGGTCATAATGCTCCTCGGATCGTCAGACTTTGCCTTTGCGAATCACACTCACCAAGGTGATCGCCCCGAAAAGCCCGACCTGACCGGCCAAGCATCCGATCAATCCCCAAGACAGCAGCATCCAAGTCACCAAGTACACAAGAACCGAGAGACCGGCCCACA
>JADFGE010000038.1 GCA_022567855.1 Planctomycetota bacterium
CCAGCTTCGGCGGTTTGCGGAATGCGATCGCCGTGACCGGCAGCCCTTTTTCATATTCAGTCATCGCGCAGAAATACAGATCGCCCAGTTTCTCGCCGCGCTCAAAGCCATCGCCCGCCCCCAGAAGTTGGGCCCACTCGTTGTCGTTGAGCACAAAGGCCTTGGTCAGCTCGCGTGGTCGATCGCCGCGGAAGTTGAAGAAGATAACCGCGTCGCCGCCGCGCACGGTCGCCAGCGGTTGTGAACCGTCGGCGGCGGCGATGCGCGTGGGCACGATGAACTCATCGCCGCTGCGATTGGGCTCGGTGGGTTGATCGTAGTAGAACTGAATTGCGTCGAGCGCCGACGAGGCGGTCCGCACGGAGAGCCCCTGGGTCTCGGGGCTGTGGGGGGTCGCCTCGTCTCCCGTGAGACACGCGTAGGCCAGCGCCACACGATCCCACCGGCGGTCTCGATCCATCGCGTAGTAGCGTCCCATGACCGTGGCGATCCGACCGACGCCCGTCGCGGCCAACTTCGCCTCGACCGCCTCAATGAATCCTCTGCCGGTTCGGGGGCCGGTATCGCGGCCGTCGGTGATAGCGTGAACGAACAACCGCTCGGGCGGGAACTTCTCACGGACGGCCAGTTCGATCAGGCCGAAAAGGTGGTCGAGATCGGAGTGGACCAGGCCGTCGCTGACGAGTCCGAGCAGATGAACGTTCCCGCCCGTGCCCAAGGCGTGGGCGAACGCTTCGCGCAAGGCGTGGTTCTCGAAGAATGATCCATCATGGAGGGTGCGCGTAATGCGCAGGACTTCCTGGTCAACGACACGACCGGCCCCGATGTTCTGATGTCCCACCTCGGAATTACCCATGGTGGCGGGGGGCAGACCGACATCCTCGCCGCAGGTGTGTATCAAGGTCGTCGGCCATTGAGCGGCCAGACGATCGGCCACGGGCGTATCGGCGAGCTTGACGGCATTGAAGTCGTCATGTTCGGGATGCGGATTCTCGCCCCACCCATCGCGCACGATCAGAACGAGCGGCGCATTGCGTGTCGGCGAGGGTGCCATGAATCGCTAGCGTATCGGAATCTCGATATGTGAGTTGCCGCTCGGCGCCGGCTCGATCGGGTCGGCGTATGGCCGGGAGTTGTTGACCGGCGGTTGGGAGCATATGCTCGGTACCCATGCCGATCGCACCGCAAGAGCGAGCCACAATGAAGAGTAACGAGCCGTTGAAGAAGCGGTATGAGGCGGTCCGTGCGCGGGTCGTCGCGGCGGCGGCCCGCAGCGGCCGGGGCCGCGATGACGTTCTGCTGACCGTGGTGACGAAATTCGCCGCGATTGACCAGATTCGCGAGCTGATCGAATTGGGACATGTCGATTTCGGAGAGAGTCGCGTCCAGAACCTGGTCCAGCGGGCGGCCCAGATCGAGGAGTTTCTCGAGCGGCACCGACAGCTCAGGAGCGCCAAGGCCGTCAACATCCCGGATCAGGTGCGATGGCACATGATCGGCCACATCCAGCGCAACAAGGTCCGCAAGGTCGTGAACGTAGCGAGACTGATCCACTCGGTTGACTCGCTTCGGCTCGCCGAGGAGATCCAGCTTGTTGCGGCCAGGCGCGACGATCCGGTCGAGGTGCTTCTGCAAGTCAACACGTCGGGCGAACGAAACAAATCGGGTGTCGCGCCCGCGGCGGCGGCGCATCTGCTGGAACAGATCGACACGATGCTGAGCATCCGGCCTCGGGGGTTGATGTGCATGGCCCCGCTCGTGGACGATCCCGAGCTCGTTCGACCCGTGTTTGAGCGATGCTGCGAGCTCTTCGAGGAGATTTCCAAATCCGGGATCGGAGGCGATCGGTTCGACATTCTCTCCATGGGCATGAGCAACGACTTTGAGGTCGCGATCGAATGCGGCGCGAACGTCGTTCGTGTCGGAACGGCGATCTTCGGCCAACCACAGTTACCTGAGGCGCGGGAAGAAAGTCCGGCCGAAGTATAAAGCGTGCATCGATCAACGTGGTCGAGGCGCCGTCGCCGGCTCTCGTGTCGCCTGATCGAAACCGCTCAACGCGCGCAAAACTTCTGCGACCGACGATGCCTGCCTTGACGAGTTGGAGTGTCCCGGACACCTCGAATCGGCCACCGCACAGGGTATAAGCCGTGTTCTATTGCCTTGCGCTTGCGAACTGGAACGGCAATGACCAACCGTCGCGGAGGGTGACGCCTCCACGCCGGGCGTCCTCGACCTCATACACGAGAAGAACCTGGTCGCGGTTGTCGATGACGTACAGGAGCTCATCGGGATCACCGTCGCCGCCCCGGCCGGAGTTCGTGGTCATGACGGTGTAATCGGCCCGGGTGGCGGTCATCTCTGCGTGCGCCGCCTGACCGGGCAGTCGTCCCGCCTGAACGAGTATCATTGCCGCGATAACAAAGGCTGAAGCCCACAGGACCGCCGCCGAGGAGTTGATTTTCTGGGAACGAAACATTTCGCGGTATCTCCTAGTTCCGGTCGAATTACCGGCCTGGGGTCTGTGCCCGCAACACTTGAGCCGCATCCTGGGCCAAGTTGCGATAGCCGACGCCGTCGAGCACTCTCGTATTGACGTTGAAGGTCGCAGCGATCATTTCCTGATTGGCGGCATCAATGATGTACACGATGGCACTGTTGGTGCCATTCGCGCCGCCGCCCACCATGGTGTAGTCGCCTCGCCCTCGCCCCTGAGCCCCGACTGCGGGCGCGAGGCTGACGAGCGCCAAAAGGCCAAGCAGGGCGGCGTTGATCGCCAGCAGGGAGCGTAGATTCGGCCCGGCTCGTCTACCCGGCTTTGCCGTCTGTTCGAGATTTCTCGGTTGCATGTCTGAAGTTCCTCGTATGAATGGTGCCGGCAGGGCGAGGCCGGCAATCTACAGGCGTGAGACGCCTGCAGAGCATCTAGTCTTGATGGCTACGCTTTGACGGCATCAAACTGACCGCGATGACGACGGCGGCCAATGCGAACATCACGGCATATCCAAGCCACACCGGCGCTACGCGACGGAGCGTCGGGTCGGGCACATCGATGGTCTGCGCCCAGCAAACGGCGGGAAGGAAGATCGTTATGGCCGCACTGATCGGCAGAGCAAGTTTTTCAACGAATCGCATCAGATTTAGGATATGGCGCTGGGACGCGCCTCGCAAGCGGCTTTCTTGGTCATTTGTTGTCGCCCGGAGAAGGGGCGACTGATCTTACGGAAGGTCTCGGCGGGGATATAAACCGTCCTCCATTTGCTTGAACGGCGTTTCATGGCCTGGCAGTACGCTTCCAAGGGCACCTCCCGCAACGCATACCAGCGGCTGCCGTAGGCGAAGACCTCCTCAAAAAGGGCGTCCGGCGGCTGCTGTCGCAGGCAGTAGGCAAAGACAAAGATCGCCTCGAACCCGGGACCGAACAGTGTCCGCCAGTGCTTCAGACCCTCGACATCGTCCAACGTCACCCAGCTCTCAAACCCGCCGCCGCGACGTGCGCCCGAGCCGTACATCCGTCCCTTGACATCAACCAGGAGGTTCCGGTCGGCCGCGTAGACCACGAAGTCGAACGACTTGATGGACCCGGATGCGTGCCCGAGTGGGATGAGCGATTTCTTCGCCTCGTCCACCGCGACGTACGGGATTCGGTTGGCGCGCAGATAGTGCTCAAACGCCTGCTCGTAGTGAAATCGACGCTGGGTCACGACAATGGTCCCTCGCGAGCCGAGGCGACACGGCTCATGGTGCACCAGCATACCTTCGGCGCCCGCTACCGCGCGTATATTGGCAACTTTTTGGCCGGGGCGAGCCAAGGGCGGGGTTCAGCGAAGCGCCGCGGAATCCTTCGCGCCGAGCGTCTGGTAGATCTGTCGGGTGGCGTCGGATCGGTTCAATGTGTAGAAGTGAATGCCGCGCACACCGGTGTCAAGCAGGTCGCGGCATTGCTCGGTCGCCCACAGCACACCGAACTGGAGCACCGCCGCGGGGTCGTCCTGCCGACGGTAGATTCCCTTGAGAAGCCGGGCCGGGAAGCGCGTCCCGGCGGCAAGCTCGGCCATGCGCTGCATGTTCTTCACCGAGGTGATCGGCATGATTCCCGCAATCAGCGGGAGGTTGATTCCCGCCAGCTCGCAGCGCTCGCGCCAGTCGTAGAACTCGTGATTGTCGAAGAACATCTGCGTGCAAACGTAGTCCGCCCCAGCCTCGACCTTCGCCTTGAGATGATCCATCTCCCGGAGCCGTTGTGGCGTGGCGGGATGACCTTCGGGAAAACCGGCCACTCCGATGCCGAACCCCCTCGGATCGCTGTGCGCTCCACGCTCGTTGAACGCGCAGATCGTCTTGACCAGGTCGATCGCGTACCGGAAGTCATCCTTGGAGCGATCGTAGTCCGGCCGATCAAGCGGCGGGTCGCCGTGAAGCGCGAGGATATTGCTGATCTGGGCCTCGGCGTAGCGGTTGAGAATGTGCTCGATCTCGTCACGGGTGTGGCAGACACAAGTCAGGTGCGGCACCGGATCAAGCTTCGTTTTCCGATGAAGGCGAACGACCAGGTCATGGGTCTGTTGGCGCGTCGTGCCGCCGGCGCCGTACGTTACCGACACAAACGAAGGCCCCAAGGCTTCGAAGTCGCTGATCCGTGTAAACAGCGTCTCCCAACCGGGGTCGGTCCTTGGCGGAAAGAACTCAAAGCTGAATGTGGTCGAGTCCTGTTGGAAGATGTCACGGATATGCATGGAGCACTAGTTTACGCGATCAGGCCCTGTGGTCACGGCTCCCGGCGCGAGGCTCATTGGTACACTGCCGACCATGACCAGCCGATCCAAGATCCCTCGACCCACGGTCAAGCGGTTGAGTCTCTACTTACGCGACCTCGAGTCACGCCGGGAGCAGGAGCAGCAGACGATCAGCTCCCAACAGCTCGGCGACGCCTTGGGCCTGACAGACGCTCAGGTACGCAAGGATCTTGCCTATTTCGGCCAGTTCGGGCACCCAGGCATCGGATATCACGTTCAGGAGCTCATTGCCGAACTCCGCAAGATCTTCGGCACGGATCGAAAATGGAGCGCAGCCGTGGTCGGTGCCGGCAACATCGGCCGGGCGGTGATGGCATACCCGCGGTTCCGACACAAGGGCTTCGAGATCGTCGCCGTTTTCGACAATAACCCGGGCGTGATCGGACAGGTCATCTCCGGCCATCGCGTGCGACCGATGGACGACCTGCCGGCTCTGGTCGGCGCGCGCGACATCAAGATCGGGATCCTCGCCGTCCCCGCCGAGACGGCTCAAGCCGTCGCCGACGCACTGATCGACGCGGGCGTCCTCGGTATCCTCAACTTCGCGCCGGTTCGGCTCGACGTCCGCGATGCGGTCAGTATCACGAGCGTGGATTTCTCCGTTGCGCTCGAACAATTAGCGTTTCAAGTCTCCCTTGGACTCACCGGTTCACTGGACGAGCAGGAGGGGTAAGACCGTCGACGAACGGCAGTTCCTCCGGAGGCTAGAGCTTTGGCACCTCGACCAGTCGCGGCGTCTGTGGCTGCCGGCTCCGGCGCGGATCGCGCCTGTTCTTGATCTCCATGAGCGGTTCGCCGTTTACCAGATGCACCGGGAAACGGTGAATCAGCGCTTCCACTTCCGGGCTGAAGAATCCGGTTTGGGGATCGGTGGCCCGTCGATCGAATACGCCGATCGTCACCACGCTAAGGCGCTGGTCGTCGTCGTGGTGAAAATAGGCCTCGAAGCTCTGGACCCGCAGTTCAGTTGCGTAGGCCTCAGCTTTTTGATGAATCTGCGCGAGCGTGAGCTTTCCACTCTCAAAGTCACCCCAAACCGCAACCTGCAGGGTGTAAAGTGGGTTGACGTTCGGGTGACGCTGCCGAACTGACATGAGTTCGTACGGATGCATGGCGCCGGGGGGGGGCTGCAACCGTATGCGCGTCAGCATGGCACGAGGGAAAGCCTGACGGTCGCGGATGGTAATCTTCTTGATCGCCTCCTTGTCCCGTTGCGCTGCGGGGTCCTGTGCGCTCTCGTAGTTGCCATAAATGACCATCGAACCGCTGGAGATCGTGTGAACCCTCGCCCCGGCCAATTGGGGAACGGCGGTCCGGAGTTCCTGCACCATGGTGGCCGCGTGCTGGCGATGCCCCGTTTGGGAGAATGTCTGGAGCACCAACGTCCAGAACGTGGTGGGCCGACCAGGCCGTGCCGAAGGGGGCCTCGTTTCGGTACCCCCGGCACCATCGGTGCGGGTGCGATCCGGGCCCAGCCAGTCATCACCCCAATCGGCACGTTCGCGAGGATCGTCGCTGCCTTGCGGTGCGATTGCTTGGTCCACGGCGGTGTTGCGAGGCGACTCGAGCCCGGAACGCCCGGGTCGGCCGTTATCGCAGCCAGCCAAGATGCACGCGCAGATCGCGATGGCGAGCCCGCTATTGACGGTTTTATCGGGTCTTGTGTTTCGGTGTCTCATCGCTGAGAATTCCGTGGCCATGCGACGGTGATTGTACCGGCAACTGTCGTGACAATGATACCCTAAGATGGTGGGAGCAATGAACTTGCGGCAACCAGGCCAAATCGCCGAAAGTTCAAGCGAAACGGCGCGAGCCGACGATAGACTGTCCGTGGTCGCGGGCTTTTGAGTCGCTTCCACGACCACGTAATGGAGGGTGGCTTGACCTGCTAGGCGGACCCATAAGGGGCCGTGTTGGAGCCGTTGCATCATGCCCGACATCTCCTCAATCGGCCATGGATCGGTTGGACCGGTGAACCGACCGCCAGGACTCGCGTCCTCGCTGCGCCGGTCGGACACGAAGGAAGCGACGGAGACGACCGCGCGCCCCGGCGATCGTGTCGAGTTGTCCGAGTACTCCCGTCTCTTGGACCAGCTCCGCCATCTGCCGGACGTTCGCCAAGATCTCGTTCGGACCATCCGCGACGCAATCACCCAGGGCACCTACGAGACACCTCAGAAGCTCGGCGAAGCCATCGAACGGCTGTTCGCTGAGTTGGGTGAATAGCGCTACGGCGACTCACCTGACCTACCAGATAGCCTGAACCCAAGCCGGTCAAGACGTCGCTCGGCCACGCTTGTGCAATGCGCACCACCACTGACTCGCAAACAAGCAGCGTCTGAATTCGCTCGCTCACGGCGAGACTCAACTGTCGTCGAGCAATCCAAGCTGCCGGTACTTCTCGCGATATTTTTGGTGCATGGCCTTTTGGCGGTTCCCCAGGTCGATTTGGCGGCCGTCGATGAACGCGACGAGCGTATCGGTCGTGATTTGTAACGGATCGCCTTGGGTGATGATGAGCGTCGCCGCTTTGCCAACCTCGATCGAGCCGTGCGTATCGCCGAGGCCGAGAATCTCAGCGGCGCTGAGCGTCACCGCCCGCAGGGCCTCGGACCGCGGAAGCCCAAAGGCGACCGCAGTTGCTGCGTTGTGGTTCAGGTTGCGCTCATGGGCGGGCGATGTTCCCGAGGCGATGGCAAACCGAACCCCGGCCGTGTGGAGCTTGGCGGGCAATGTGAATGCGCTGTCGTAGGGCTCGTAGCGGTGTCGAGGCAAGCGGTGGAGCCCGGCGATAATCACCGGGACATCGTGCTTGAGAATCAAAGGAATTGCCTTGTCGGCCTCCTGACCGCCGACGATCACGATTCGCAGGTCGCGGCGCGTAGCCCAAGCGATCGCAGACTCGATCTGCCCGACCGATGACGCTCGTACGAAGACCGGCTTCTCGCCGCTGATCGCGCTGCGCATCGCTTCGTAACGCAGGTCCGTTGCCTGGGTTGGATCAGATTCACGGGCTTGTAAATAAGCGACCGCATCATCGAAGAGTCGTTCGATCTCTTGAAGGCTCTCGGCGATTTGCTTGCGCTGCTCGGTTTCGCTTCGTTGCCGGCGGAAGGAGAAGCCCCTGGACGGCTCGGTGCGAGGCCAGTTCACGACAAGTCCCGCCTCGGCGTCGATGGCCATTTGCTCCCATGTCCAGCCGTCCAGACGGATGGTTGAGCACCGGCCGGCCACGAGACCGCCGCGCGGAAACACGAGGCCGGTGAGAATGCCGTTGGACCGCGCTACCGGGATAAGGGAGGAATCCGGGTTGACGGCAACGGCAGCGCGCACCTCCGGTGTAACCCGGCCCAGTTCGGTCGTATCAACCGTGACCTGCACCGACTGCGTTTCAACCAACCCCAATGTAGTATCTGCGGCGATGAATCCGGGATAGATGTGCAGACCGTGCGCGTCGATCACTTCCGCCCCCGCAAGTTGGGGTGGACGGCCCCGCCCAACGTCGGTGATCACGCCCTTGTCAAAGACGACGTACCCGTCGTCTTCGATGGGATCGCCGGAGACCGTGTGGATCGTCGCGGAATGGATAATGACCGGATGGTCTTGCGGCGGGGCGGGAATCTGTTGTGACTGGGCGGCGGCGGGGCGACCGGCGGCCAGGATTGCGACCGCAACCGTGATTGTTGACCACGTCCAATGTCCGCTCATCGGTTCGTCCTCCAACAGCATGAGTAGGGTGAATCAGGTTGATCAGGTTCGGGGGAAGATGCCCCCTCGGCCGTCGGGTCCGATGGCGTAGCGGGTTCGTCGGTTTCTGTCGCCTTCGGTTTGCCGTGCGCTTCGCGAAGCACTCGTTGGATCAGGCGTTGGCGCTGGGCTTGAGCCGAGGCCCCAAGCTCACGATCCCGGTTGATCTCGAAATACCGTGCGCCCTCGATCCATGTCTGCTCGCAGCGAGCGTAGGTGCTCAGCGGGCTTTCGGACCAGATCACGAAGTCACCGTCTTTGCCGACCTCCAACGAACCGGTGCGATGGTCGATTCGAAGTTGTTTTGCGGGGTTGATCGTAACGATATTCAGCGCGTCCTGCGGGTCGAGTCCGCCGTAACGAACGGCCTTGGCCGCTTCCGTGTTCATGCGGCGAGCAAGCTCCGATGAATCCGAGTTGAACGATACGATCACGCCAACATCGTGCATCAGCGCGCCGTTGTACGGAATCGCGTCCATCACCTCGATCTTGTAGGCCCACCAATCACTGAAAGTGCTCGCCCCCGCCCCGTGGCTGGCGATCGCTTCGGCGACCTTGTATCCCTCCAGCACGTGTTGAAATGTTCCGATGGTGAACCCGAACTCGTCCGCGACGCGGATCAGCATGAGGATTTCGTCTTGGCGATAGCTGTGGCAGTGGACGAGACGCTGGCCGTTGAGTATTTCGACCAGCGCGTCCAACTCGAGATCACGCCGAGGCGGCATTGTGCGGGCTCGCACGTCCTCTGACATCCCCAGGTATCGATCCCATTCGGCCCGATAGTCACGGGCCGCGATGAAGCCGTCGCGGATGAACGTCTCAACCCCCATGCGCGAGTTCGGATACCGCGAACGGCTTCGCGTTACGTTCTCACCAAGGGCGAACTTGATCCCCGCGATCGCGTCGGTGACTCGGAAGTCCTCAGCGGCGCCACCCCACTTCAGTTTGATGACCGAGTTCTGTCCGCCAATGGGGTTCGCCGAGCCGTGCAACTGGTTGGCCGCGGTCAAGCCACCGGCCAACTGGCGATAGAAGTTGATGTCGTCGGGATTGATGACATCGCCGATGCGGACCTCGGCCGTGTTGGCTTGGCCCCCCTCATTGACGCCGCCGCTGATGCCGGTGTGTGAGTGGCAATCCACCAAGCCGGCGGTGAGGTGCTTGCCCGCGGCGTCAATGACCAGAAGATCGTCGGTGTCAGCGTGCGCTCGGGTTGGACCAACGTATACGATCTTTGCGCCGCGAATCTCAAGCTCGCCGTCTTCGATAATGCCGTCCGGGCCGCTCGTCCAAATAGTTGCGTTGATGATCAGGACGTCCTGAGCTTCAGGCGGCTGTGAGAATCCGTAGGCGCCAAGCGGATAGACCAACTCCTGTGGCGGCATTTGGAAGTCCTCGTCATCTTCCTCGGATTCGTCCTCATCGTCACCGCTTCCCGCTTCGCTATCTCCAACGCCTGCGTCGTTGTCCGAATCGTCACCTGTCTCGTCTTCAGCGATTTCTTCGGGCTCATCGTCCGTGTCCTCATGGGGCGAAATTGTGAACGTAAAGCGCTGGCCGTCCGGCAGGGCGCCGGTTCCGACGATGGCCCCCTCAGTCAGAACGCCGCTGAGACGTACATAGCCTTCGGCGTCGAACGGTCTGCCATCAACGACGAACGAGATTTGGTCCTTCTGCACGACGACCTTCTTGGCCTTGATCTTCTCGTCGTCGATCTGAAACGTGACTGATTTCTTCGTCGTATCGATTCGGACTTCGCGCGTTATGCCGAGGTCCGTTTCAAGGGTTCCGGCGGAGACCATCTTGATCTGGGGTTCCTTGGAGATCTCATGCCGGCGACCGTTGATCCAGACATCGCGGATCTTGGGTTTCTTCTCGAACAGCGAGCCCTCTACGACGACCAGGTTGGCGGCCTTTCCGGCCTCGACGGTGCCGATGATGTGGTCGAGCCCCAGAAGCTTGGCCGGCACCGTCGTGAGCGCGGCGAGTGCTGCTTTTTCATCTAGTCCGTGCTTCACAGCTTGGCGCAGGTTTGGATAGAAGTCACTGCGTTTTTTTAGCCGATGCGTCGTCAGGGCAATCGTCGCCCCGGCTTCGACCAAACGGCGCGCGTTTGTCGGCGCCTGCTCCCAAGTCATCAGCTCGCGGAGCGTCACACGGTCGGACGACGACAGGGCGGAGACATCCGGACGATCCGGGAATTGCAGCGGGACGATGATGGCAACGCCCAGGCCGACGATGTCATCGAGCCGTCTGAACTCGTACCCACTGCCGAGCAGGACCAGATCAAGATCGAACTCACGAGCCAGCCGGGCGGCGCGCAGCGCATTGTGCTCGTCGGACACTTCAAAGAGAACGGCTTGGCGACCGTTGACGACCTCCTCCAACGCGACCAGGGCATCGGCGCGGATCGGCGGCTCGTTGCCCTGCGGATACGCCTGCCACACTCGGCGGCAGGCGGTATGCCAATGGGCGTCGTAGAACGTTTGTCGCAACAGGGCGATCGCCCCCATGAGCGAGCCGGGATAACCCCCGCCACGATCGAACCCGGCCGCCATCATCGCCTGTCCGTCGTATGCCAGGGCGTGCTCGTCTTTGTCGGCGAGCGCGATGACCACGCCGCTGCCGCGCAGTACACCCTGATTGGGGTAGACGGCGGCGACCGTGAAACCGAGCGACCGCATCTCCTTGCGCACACTTTGTGAAGGCAACAGTTCGTCTGCCGCTGACCATTCCGGATGAACCTTGGAGTTCCAATGTGCGCCTGGTCCGCGTTGGATCGAGTCGGGTTTGACCATTACGGCCGCATCGATCAAGCCGGGATACACCGTCAGATCGTCGCCCGGCCACACGCGGGCCCCGGGCGGAACCTCGACGTCCTGGCCCACGGCTTCAATGACGCCGTCGCGGATGATGATCGTCGCCATCTCGATCGTTTGGCCGGGTTGAACGACGACGGTCGCACCGGTGATGGCGTGGGTGCGAACCTCAGCCGGCCGTACGCCGTTGACCGGTCCGGTCTGCGCCGCAGCGGGGGGGGCGATCGTCAGGGCTCCCATTGCGAGGGCGACAAGCAAATACTGCATATCGAGTCTCCAAAACAAGGATCAGAAGCGTGGATGTTAGCAGAGAAGAGCAGATATTCAGGCTGGACCCGTGGAAAAAAAAGATCGAATCAGCGTAGCGTGATGGGCAGGCTACGCACGAGCGCTGTCGTTGTGAGCGGTTGCGGGGATAACAACAGCAGCCGAGGCGGCGCCGCGACCGGGAAGATTCACGACGGTTGCGGTTGCGCGCGCCGTGCCGGTCGGTCCCGGCGAGATCTTGGAGATTTTTTTCGATGTTCTGCGGCCGTAGGTCATCATTTTTTATATTTCGGTCGCCTCGGCGCGCGCGATTCGCGCCTCCGGCCCAAGGGTGAACGATCCACCTTTGGGAGATGCCAGTCGTGGAATTCCAACTCGCCCCGTTTCAAGCGATCCCGATTACCGAGCCATTGCTCGAGCTGCTCATCGAGCAGCACGAGACAATCAGTCTGCCGCGTTTTCAACGGCTGTGGAACTACTACCGAAATGCCCTGGCCGAGCCCGACGATCTTGGGGGATCGACCGATCCGCCGGCCCAGATGGTCGGACTCCCGCAACGGCTGTTGGTTCTGAGACGCGTCGGTCACGACGATCGAATCCAGCGGGAGATCGTGATCGAGAACGATATTGGCTGGCGCATTCACACGTTGGTGGACTTCATGTTCCCCAAGGCGCCGAAGATCGTGAGCCGCGCCGGCAACGCTCAAACTCGCGCTGAAACAGAAGCGATCCTGGAGGCGACGTTCGAGGCCAACGGCGGCGTGAACCTCTGGCAGGACGCGGCCCTTTTGGGTTCGATCTACGGTCATGTGGATTTTCTGCTCAACGTAAGCCGGCTATCGCGCCTCGCTGCGACGAGATCTCTTCGCCCATCCGGCGGCGCCGCGTCGTCCGGGGCTGCCCCGTCTAAACCCCTGATTGACGACCTGGCCCTACAGATCGGGTCAAGTGTGCTGATTGAGACGGTCGAGGCCCCCCGGGCGATTCCGCTGC
>JADFGE010000039.1 GCA_022567855.1 Planctomycetota bacterium
GGCGAGAATCAACAGAAGCGCGACTGCAACCCATACCCAATGGCGACGGCCATAAAGGGACAACCACTTAAGCTTCTGAAGGATCTCAGGAGGTTTGGCCGGAAGTGAATCTTCGCGAACAGTAGACGACTCGTTAGCAATCTTCTCTTGGTCTCCGGCCCGAGGTGACTCACCTGTCGCGATCGAGGCGAGCAACGCGGAAATCGCCTTGTGATTCCTACGGCTGTTCGAGACAATCAAGCGATCGCCAAGGACACGAAGGGTGCCGCTCTCTCCTCCGAGAGAAACCCAACTCGCCGGATCGACCGTCTCCTCGATTGTGTCAACAAGATCTTGTGCTGCTTGTTGCCGAGTGACTTCCGGTTCAATCCTCAGGTGTTGCTCGATCAGACTGCTGACGTCGTAAGTAACAAGAACCGTGTCTGAACGGCATCCATCGAGCGAAGACACGAAAACGAGGCTCTCATCTTCCCGGATTTCGTATATGGGACGATCAATGTCGTGGCCAACCTGTCCTAGCGTTAGATCGAAAGCTGCGTCAAGCGGAACCGCTGAGAGCTGGAGTGTAACCGCATCATCGCGGTCAACACCTATCAGGCTCAGTGCATTCCAGTCAACAACAATTTGGACCCCCGATATCGCCTGTAGATAATCGATAGCTGACTTAAGGGTATTCTCTCGAAAGTCTATCGGAACCACAGTGGCTGCGAGCGTTTGTGCAATCGGTCCCAACTTGTCGAAGCTTTCAGTTTCGTCCATGGCAAGATGTACCGTGCGGTTCTAGCCGCTATAGCCTTAGCGGCTACGTGACGCCTGGGCCGCCTGGATTATAAGCAATCTTCCGCGATCGGCTTGAGGAACGCCAGTCGGGGGACGATCTCCAATCGTGTCTTGTTCCAAATCTCAGCCTACCTGTAAGTCATGTGTTTGCGGGTAGCTGGGTTGCTAGTGGACAGGTGGTCCAGGTGGGTCGTGGTTCGTTGTTGGTCCCCGGTGTGTTCGCCGGGGGGTAAATGGGGGCGGTTGTGCCACCGCAACTAAACCGTACGGGCGAGACGCCCGTACCACTTTGACCTCGGGAACCGTTACTCGTTGTGGGCTGGTTCGCGAGGCTTGAACGTCATTGTTTCGATCACGTCGATTTGCCGTACGCGGTCGTGGCGGTCTACATCCGGGATGTGGAACAGGACGCTGCCTTGGTAGTTCAGATTGTGCTCGGCCTCAAAGTTGCGAATCCAGTCGCGGCGAAGTTTGGGGCTGAATGATGCGTTGGCTCGGTAATTGGCCACGCGCACCGTTGCCGGCGCCGAGGCGTTGATCGGGTTGGCTGCGCGGGGCGGGGCATAGATGTAGTAGTTGCACAGGTAATTGGCGAGCAAACTGTGTTTGGCGTCGATGGTGGGCGTGAAGGTGACGCCGAAATCTTCGCGAAGACAGAGATTCTGCTCGCCCCCGAGGTGGCCGGCCCCCCAGAACAGCCGGGCGAAGTCGCGGAACATGGTGTCGGTCGTCGTCTTGGCGGGGCGCAGGACGTCGCGAACCATGGTCGAAGTCCCGATGACCGCGAGTGCAATCAGAAAGTATGCGGATATCTTTTGGCGGGCGCTGGGGCCAAGGCGGCCGATGAGGGCTGCCGATCCGATCCCGGCCATGAGACAGAACGTGGGCGCGAGATAGAGTTGGCATCGACTCGGCGCGCCGAAGGGATAGCGCTTCATCGCGGCGGCGACGAAGGCGAGGACGATCGGCGCTACAAGAAACGCAAGGAACTCGAAGCGCCGGGCTCGGATAAGCGTCACGATTGCCGCAATTACGAGGATGAAGGTGAAAAGACTGCCCGCGTCTTTTCCACCGATGGGATAGGGCATCATTTCGCCGGTCAGCGTGGCGAAGAACCACGGCGCCAGTTTGGCCGGCGTTTGGAAGGGAGGGAATGCTGCACCCCAGTAGTCGCGCATGAACACATGCTCAGCGGGGTTTCGCTGCGACAAATGAAGCCAGTACACCGTGACGAGACCCACACAAAGCGCGGCCCCCACGATTGCCGAACTCAGGAGTTGCGTTTTGGAGCGCCGTGCAAAGGCTGCGATCGCCATGGATACGCACACGCCGCCTCCGATGACGACGGACGGGAACGAAAGGCCGAAGGCAACGAGCGACAATCCACACA
This sequence comes from Planctomycetota bacterium, assembly GCA_022567855.1. GTDB lineage: Bacteria > Planctomycetota > Phycisphaerae > Phycisphaerales > SM1A02 > JADFNO01. The sequence continues at coordinate 2,171 of JADFGE010000039.1, forward strand.
ACGCGATCAGCACGCGCCACGGCAACGGCCGATCCGGTTTGTCCCTCCACCGAATAAAGAGGCCGATCAACAGTAACGCGATCAGTACATCCACCGCGTACGGCTTCGCCTCGGCTGAGTATCGAATGAGCCAGTACGAGACGGAAAAGATGGCGACCGCAAAGACAAACGCCCTACGTTCCAGGACGTGTCGGGCAAGGCGACGAAACAGGACGAACGACGCGACCATGCAACCAAACGGAATGAATCGGAGCGTCCATTCCGTGAAGCCGGCAATTCGAACGAGGAGCATCTGCGCCAAGAGGAACAGCGGCGGCGCGACCTGATGATATTCCAGAGGTTCAAGGATGCCGGCAAAATCACGACGCGCGAAATTGATGGCCAGGAACGATTCATCGTGCCATAACGGGAAGCGCAGGCCGAAGCGAACGGTGCAGGCTGCGATCCCCAATATCACAAACCCCCACGTGATCCGATCGGCGCGGGATTGGGTGAGTCCGCCGTCATTATCAACGGCAAGAGGATCTCGTAGCCAAATTGACGGCATGGGACGCTACTTGTTTCTCGTGCTCGTTCGATGCGTGCGGGAATCGGGACGGCTTTACATCGCGCGGCGGGCGGGGTTTTGTATGCGGGCGCGAACCGGGCTCGGGGACGAGCGTCAGCCTTCCAAGCTGAATGTTGAGAAGAATCCCGGGGACAGGAGTCCCCGGGCTTTGACGGTTGGTAAGGGATCACGCCATCGCGGGCTCTTTGACGAGCAGGGTCTTGGCTTTTTCCCAGTCGTCGAGGAAGCGCTTCAAGCCGACGTCCGTTAGCGGATGCTTCATCATCTGCTGAATGACTTTGAGCGGCGCGGTGGCGACATCGGAGCCCATCATCGCGGCTTGCACCATGTGCTGCGGGTGGCGGATCGACGCGGTGAGAATCTTGGTCGTGTAGCTGTAGTTGTCGTAGATCTGGCGGATTTGTTGAACGACCTCCATGCCGTCGCCGCCGACGTCGTCGATTCGGCCGACGAAGGGGCTGATGAGAAACGCCCCGGCCTTGGCGGCGAGCAGGGCTTGCAGCGGCTGGAAGCACAACGTCATGTTGACCTTGACATCGCGGTCGGAAAGCGTCTTGCAGGCGCGGAGACCTTCCTCGATGCAGGGGAGCTTGATGACGATGTTGGGCGCGATCTGGATCAGCGGCTCAGCCTCGGCGATCATGGCGTCGTGTTCAATGGCGACGACCTCAGCACTGACGGGCCCTTCGACGACCTGACAGATTTCTTCGAGGCGGGTGCGGAAGTCGACGCCTTCCTTTGCGACGAGGCTGGGATTGGTGGTGACGCCGTCAAGCACGCCGAGCGAGGCGGCGCGCTTGATCTCGTCGAGATTGGCGGTGTCGATGTAGATGTCCATGGGGATAGTGTATCGCCGAGCCGGCGGGGAGGGATGCGCGGCGGGGATTATCCACGGTTAGCCGGAGAGCCACTGCAAGAGCATGACGATGTTGACGGCGAGGCTCGCCAGGAGGATGACCAAGAGGACGACGAAACCGGGGCTGTCCAGGAAGCTGCTCTTGGCGGGGCGTCGCGGGATGGCCAGGGTGTTGGGTGGTTGGTCGGCCTTGAGCGCCGGCGCGATCCCGGAAAGGTCGAGGCTCCGATGTGCGAAGTGCGGAGCGCGTCCCTTGGCGATGAGCTTCAGGTCGGTCAGGAGATCGGTCGCGTTGTGATAGCGGTCCTTGGGGTTCTTGGCCATCATCATCTCGATGACCTGCGCGCAGCCGGCGGTGATTTTGGAGACCAGGTGATCGGGCGGGACGAGTTCGGACTTGAGATGCTTGTGCATCACGGCTGAGGGGTTCTTGCCCGTGAAGGGGACCTTGCCGGTGATCATGTGATAGAAGGTGGCGCCGAGTCCGTAGATGTCGGCGGGGGGACCGATTTCGACTTCGCCTCGAATCTGTTCGGGGCTGATGTAATACGGGGTGCCATAGGCCCGGCCGGCTTCGGCTTCGGCGGCTTCCTTGTCGGACATGGCGCGGGCCAGCCCGAGGTCGGCAAGCTTCACGACCCCGTGGCGGCTGATCATGATGTTCTTGGGTTTGATATCGCGATGGACGAAGCCGCGCTGGTGGGCGTGCTGGAGGGCGTGAGCAACCTGGATGGCGACCTGCGTAGCCTCGGTTTCCTTGATGCGCTTGCCCTGCTTGATGCGATCGTACACGGTGGGACCGTCGACATACTCCATCACGAAGTAGTGGTGCTCGCCGGCCTTGCCGACGTCGTAAGCCGCGACGATGTTTGGATGATTGAGCTTGGCGGCGGCGCGGCCCTCTTTGTAAAAACGCTCGATGAACTTTTCGTTGTCGGAAAACTTCTTGGGGAGGATCTTGATGGCGACGAGTCGATCGAGGCTGAGCTGTCGGGCGAGGAAGACGGTGGCCATGGCCCCGGAGCCGAGCCGGCGATGGATCTTGTAGCCGGGGATCTGCTCGGTTGACTTTTTCTCTTCGAACTCACGGCGGAGTCGAGTCAGTTGACGGTTGGTGGCGAAGCCGTTGTCGATCAAGAGGTCGGTGAGGGTGCGCGGCTCGTCGGTCTCGGCGGCTTCGCGGAGCTGGGAATCGCACAGCTCAATCTCTTCGGCGGTGGCGAATCCGTGGCGAATGACGAGCTTGCCCAGCATGGTCTCGAAGCCGCCGGTTGACGCGCCTTCGTCCAACAGCTCGTCGGAGGCGTCGCCGGCGTCGGGGCGGGAGCCGGCGTCGGCGTCACCGTCCACGGGCTGGGTGGAACCGTCCGTGTCGTCGGCCAGGCTCAGCGGGACCTCCTCCTCGGGGGCGGGAGGGGTTTGCGGTTCATCGGCCTTCGGTTTCTTGCTCACGACTACCAAGGTTACCCTTTACCAGCTAGGTGACGCGAGACGTCCAACATTGGACTTTCACCCTGAGGTGTGGTCAACGACGAAATGTGTTGCCGCCCCAACTTGGCCGCCGATCCGCCCCGGCGGCAGCCCCGCGCCAAACTCGAAACCCGCGACCTGGGCGACCTGGGCCCAGGCGTGTGTCCTCACTATATTGTCCATACGGGAGGCCCGGCAGAGGGGTTGCACCGTCGGCGATGCCCGTCGAGGCGGTGCTGCCCAGAGCGCCCACGGTTTATTCATCTCTCCTCTGGGGCGGTTTGCTCAAGTCCCGTTGCCGGCTCGGTTTGCGGTGGTGTTCCCTCTATACTCGTCCCTCGTGCCCAGCTCCGTCACCCTGCTCAGGCACAGTATGGACGATCCGAAGCGCATACTGATCGTAAGGCCCAGCGCCCTGGGCGATGTCTGCCGTACGGTGCCGGTCCTGGTGAGCCTCCGGCGGGCCTTCGGCGGAGCCCAGATCGATTGGCTCGTTCAGGCCCAGTTCGCCGAGGCCATCGCCGCCCATCCCGCCCTGGATGGGATCGTGACGTTCCCTCGGACGCAGATGGCCGAGTGGTGGCACAATCCGATCGTGGCCTTCGAGACGCTTCGTTGGTTCGCATCGCTTCGGCGGCGTGGGTACGACCTGGTCTTGGACTTCCAGGCGCTGGGGCGAAGCGGCCTGATCACCCGCGCCACGGCGGCGACGCGGCGCGTGGGGTACCGCTCGGCTCGGGAGTTCGGCTGGTTGGGCTATACCGTCCGACATCCCCCGCCCACGGCCCTGCACACCGTGGACCGGATGCTCCACCTCTTGGCGGCGGAAGGCATCGACCCTGTTTGCGACATGCGCCTTTACACGGCGCAACACGATCAGCAATGGTGGACCGACCTGCGCAGACGGCTGGGGATCGAGAACGGAAAGTACGTGGTGCTCGCCCCGACCAGCCGTTGGCCGAGCAAGCGCTGGCCGGGTGAGTATTGGTCGGCCCTGATCGAGCCGTTGTTGAAGCGCGGCGTGGGGCATCTGGTTTTGGTCGGATCACCGGCTGAGCGCAGACAGGTGCGGTGGCTCGCGCTGAATCCTGTGTGTGCGAAAGGGACGGTCATCGACCTCGTTGGTTCCACAAGTGTCGGCCAGACGATGGCCATTGTCGAAGGTGCAGGGCTGGTCATCGCCAACGACTCTGCGCCATTACACATGGCGGTGGGGTTTTCGCGACCATGCGTAGCGCTGTTCGGTCCGACCGCCCCGGCTCGGGTTGGGCCGTACGGCCGGCCTGAGACGGTGCTGCGGCATCCGGATTTGGCCCCTCAAACGGCGATCAACTTCAAGGATCCCAAGCTGGGCGATGCACTGATGCGGACCATTCGCCCCGTTGACGTGCTGCGCCGAGTCGATGAGCTACTCGTAGAGCGAGCGGGTTCGACTCCGCCCCGAATGTCTCCGACGACGGCGAGCGAGTCCGAGGCTGGTCGTGTGAAGGAGGCGGCGCTGTGAAGTTCGGGCCGCCGATCGTGCTGGCGAGTCGCTCGCCTCGGCGCCGGCAGTTGCTCCAGGAGGCGGGGATTTGTGCGCACGTGCTTCCGCCGGAGATGGACGATGGTGAACTCACGCCCCAAGGACAGACGCCCCAGCAATGGGTGTTAGACATGGCGTTACTCAAGGCGCTTGATGTCGTGCCGCGCGTTTCGTCACACAAGGAATTCGAGGCGGGCACGGTGCTGGCCGCGGATACGGTGTGTGTGCATCGAGGCGAGATCCTCGGCCAGCCCGCCGATGCCGACCACGCCTATGCGATGTTGAGCGGGCTGTGCGACAGCGTCCACCGGACGATCAGCGGCGTGTGTCTGATTCGCTTGGCCGACGGTCAGCGCATGTTGTTTGTTGATGAGGCCGAGGTGTATCTCGGCAAGTTGAGTGAGGCGGAACTTCGCGAGTATGTTCAGTCCGGGCAGTGGCAGGGCAAGGCGGGCGGGTACAACCTGGCGGAGCGAATCGACGCCGGTTGGCCGATCCGTTGCGAGGGCGATCCCACCACGGTGATGGGTCTACCCATGCAGCGTTTACGCGGCTTGCTCAACGGCGCGGAGAATGATCAGCCATGATCCTGGCTGTGCATCTGCCGCCGGCGCTCACGATTCCGATCGCGATCGGGCTGGCGCTTTGGATCCTTTGGTATTGGAAGTGTCTTGACGATCCAAAGGTGGATGCCAAGCGGCGACGCATCAGGCGGGCGTCGATCGTAGTGATGTTCGTTTCGCTTGCCCCGTTTGTCCGGGCCCTGAGCTTCGTCGATCATAAGACCAATCCAACGGAATACTTCATTTCGTGGGTCTTGGTGTTGTTCGCGTTGGGGTTGGTTGTGGTGACGGCGATGATGGATGCGGTCAATACCGTGCGCATACATCACGAGGAACAGATCGACGAAGCTGCGAAGGCTTCATCTGATCTGCGCAACTCGGCGAAGCAGGCCCGTCGGCGTAACGCGCTCAAAGGTCGAGATATATGAGCGGTCCGCTGCCGGGCGTGCTCGCCCCGGTCACCATGAGCGCGTCCTGGTTCTATCGGTTGGCCATACGCGCGCGAAACGCGCGCTTCGACCGCGGCGCGGGCGTGACCACCGTGGATCGCCCCGTCATTTCCGTGGGCAACCTTACTACGGGCGGCGTCGGCAAGACGCCAATGGTCATCTGGCTTGTCGAACTGTTGACGAAGCATGGGCACCGTCCGGTCATCGGTATGCGCGGCTACGGCTCGGCCCGCGGCGAGCGCAGCGATGAAGAGGCGGAGTATCTCGATCGCCTGGGTGACGTGCCGGTCGTGGCCGATCCGGATCGCGCCGCCGCACTCGGAAAGTTCCTGGCCGATCATCGTGAAGTTGATTGCGTTATTCTCGATGATGGGTTCCAACATCGGCGCATCGCGCGCCAACTTGACTTGGTGTTGATTGACGCGTCGCGCGAGACGTTCGCCGATCGACTCCTCCCGGCCGGTCACTTGCGTGAGCCGATTGCGAATCTCCGGCGAGCGGACGCCGTGGTCGTGACGCGAGCCGAGTCTGTTGACGACTCGCTTTCGGCTCAGATCGCCCAAAATCTGGGGAAACCCCCAGTTGCGTGGTCGCGTCATATGTGGTCGGATTTAGATCTGTGGACGGCGGGTGGTTTGGATTCGGTCGAGACTGAATGGTTGGCCGGGAAACGGGTTCTGACGATGCTCGGGGTGGGGCATCCCGGCTCGATTGTGAGCCAAGTTCAGGCCGCTGGGGCAGCCGTCGTGGTCAACGTGCCGGTACGGGACCACCAACGCTATGATCGGGCCAAGCTGGCGGCGGCGCGAGACCTCTGCCGGGGACTGGACGCGATGGTCACGACCGCCAAGGATTGGGTCAAGGTGCGGCGTCTGATAGACTTGGAGACTTGGCCGGTTCCGGTGGTGGTCCCCCGACTGGCGATCGAGGTCTTTCACGGGGCCGGGGAACTTGAAGACCTGGTGCTCGCGGCCGTGGCGGGATCGGCAGCGCCCCCCGGTCACACGGCCGGTTCTTCCCGCGGAATGTGATGGCAAAGCTCTTACAACGACTCGCCTCATACAGGCCGTTCACGGCGATGGTTGTCGGCGACTTCATGCTTGATCAAAACGTGTACGGCGCAGCCGAGCGACTGTCTCCGGATGCGCCCGTGCCGATCCTCAAGGCTTCGCGTCGCGAAGATGCCCCCGGCGGCGCCGCCAATGTCGCGCTGTGTTTGGGGGCGATGCAAGGCGACGTGCGGTGTGTCGGTGTAATCGGTGACGATCCGGAGGCGCAAATCCTCCGCGGCGCGCTGCAAGAGGCCGGCTGCCACATCGACGGGCTGATCCAGGACCCCGATCGACCCACGACCGTCAAGTGCTCGATGATCGGCCTGGCTCAGCACCGCCATCCGCAAAAGATGTTCCGCCTCGATACCGAGGCGAGCGATCCGCTGAGCGACGATGTGGTGCAGCGCCTGATTCGGTTCGTCGAATCTCACGTTGACGAAGTCGATGTCGTGTGTCTGGAGGATTACGACAAGGGCGTCTGTGGGGCGGCGCTGTGCCGGGCGATCATCGAACTGTGCCGCGCAAAAGGGAAGCCGATCCTCGTCGATCCTGCGTCGATCGCAGATTATTCGAAGTACCGCGGCGCGACGGCGATCACGCCCAACCGCTCGGAAGCGGAACAAGCGACGGGTCTCGACACGCCGTTGGAAGCCTCGCAGATTCACAACGCCGGGTTGGCGACCAAGCTTCTGATGCAGCTCGATCTGGACGCGGTGGTGGTGACGCTGGATCGTCACGGCGCGCTGTTGGAGGAGCGCGGCGGCGATCCCATCCTCGTGCCGACCACGGCTCGAAGCGTGTACGACGTTTCCGGCGCCGGGGACGTCGTGTTCGCCGCTCTGGCCGGAGCGATCGCCAACGGCTTCGACTGGCCGGATGCGGTGGCGTTCGCCAACGCCGCGGCGGGGTTGGAAGTTGAGGTGTTCGGCGTGCAGCCGATTCCGTTCGTGCAGGTGCAGCGCGAGATCCTGGCCCAAAGCCGCACGCTCAAGGGAAAGGTGCGCAGCCTCGATGAATTGCTCATCGAACTTCGGGTGCATCGGGAGGCGGGTCATCGGATCGTGCTGACCAACGGATGTTTCGACGTGATCCATGCTGGGCATCTCTTGTATCTGCGCGAAGCGAAGAAGCTCGGCGACGTGCTTGTCGTCGGGGTGAACTCCGACGAACAGGTGCGCGCCCTCAAAGGCGAGGGCCGGCCGGTCTTTGGCGAATCCGAACGATTGGAAATCCTGGGCGAGTTCGAGTCGATCGATTACCTCACGGTCTTTGATGAGCCGACGGCCCACGAGCTGATCCGCCGGATCAAGCCGGATGTGTATGTCAAAGGCGGTGACTACAAGCCGCAGGACATCGTGGAATATGAGTTGCTCAAGGAAATGAATATCGCTGTTGACGTGCTGGCTCACCGGCCGGGCTTGGGCAGCACCGAGGTGATTCAGAGGTTTGCGGATGCGGCCCATCGCCGGGGGGTCGTCGCGTCCCCGCCAAACTAGGGCCTCGCCCGATGCTGCACGTCGCCGTTTTGCTCAAGCCGTACGTCGAGCTGCTCCTTTCCGGCCGCAAGACCGTGGAGTGCCGGCTCACGCGGCAGCCCCGCGCGCCGTACGACGTCATTGAGCCCGGCGATCGGATCTACTTCAAGCAATCCTGCGGCCCGTACCGCGCTGCCGCCCGCGCCGAGCACGTCATCTGCGAAAAGGACCTCACGCCCAAGCGCATCGCGCAGATTCGACGTGATTATGACGAGCTGATCTGCGGCGAGAACCGTTATTGGCAGGCCAAGCGCGACAGCCGGTACTGCACGCTCGTTTGGCTCAAGGACGTCAAGCCGACGTCGACCGGGCCGGCGATTCGGCCGTTGCAGGGTGTGGCGTGGCTGACGCTTGATGACGCGCCGGCGTGGAAAACGCCACAACAATCGCGACATTCGTTTCATACGAAACTCACGCCGGGCAACTTGAAGAACAACACGATTTATGTCGGCAAGGTGTTGGAGTATTTTCCCCACGGCTCAGTGGGCGGAGCAACCAAGCACGAGGCCGCCGAGCCGCTGACGTTGATCCTTCATAACGGCCCGACCATCCTGACCGATATCGTTGGCCCGCGGAACATGCTGCGCGCCCGCAAATGGGCGCCGTGGTTCAAGCGACACGGCGCTCGGCCGGGCGATCGTGTGGTGTTCACCCCGGTGGATGACACGACGTACTTCGTCGCCCTCGCCCGCGGTGAGACCTGAACGGTTGCCGGCTACAATGCCCGCTATGGAGTTCCGCGCGTACGACAAAGACCGTGACAAGGACGCAGCACATCGCATCTGGTATGAGTGCGGTTGGTTACGAGACGATGATACCGCAGCGCTGGACACCTTCTTGCAGTGCACCCGCTCACTTGTAGCGCTGATTGATGGCGAGCCGGAGTGTCTCGTGCAGACGGCGATGGGCACCATTCGACACCTCAAGGAGAACCTTCCGTGGGGATGTGTCTTGGCGGTTACTACCAGCCGAATAGCGCGCAAGCAATCGTTCGCGCTCAAACTCACCGCACAAGCGATCGCGGCGGATGTTGCTGATGGTGCGATTGTTGCCGGTTTGGGAATGTTCGAGCAAGGCTATTATGATCAGCTTGGCTTCGGATCGGGTGGATATGTAAGGATGTTCGGCATCAACCCCGCGAAACTGAAAGTCAAGGGCGCTTCAAGAATACCCAAACGCCTCACCAAAGATGACTACGAAGCAATGCACGCCAATCGTGTTCGCTGCGCGGTGTACCACGGATCGGTAACTGCCGATTCGCCGCTTGTTACAAGGGGTGCTATTGAAGAAGGTAGGAAACGTGACTTTGGGCTCGGATTTACAGATGGACCAAACGGAGAATTGTCGCATCACCTATGGATGTATACGCGCGGTAAAGTCGAGAGCGGACCGTATACCGTTGGATGGATGGCCTGGGAGACGCGCGAGCAATTCCTTGAACTGATGGGCTTGATTAAGAATCTCTCTGATCAAGTGCATCTGGTATGGGTGCGTGAAACGCATAACTTGCAATTGCAAGATCTCATGGATAGGCCGTTACAACATCGGACCGTCACTCGAAACTCTGATTTTGATTGCAGAATGAGAGTGTGTGCGTTTTGGCAAATGCGCATCTGTGATTTAGCGAAATGCTTGAAAAAGACACATCTTCCTAGTGCGGACTTGCGGTTTAATCTGAAGCTCAGCGATCCGATTGAAGATCATCTGGCGAACGATGCCCCGTGGCGCGGGGTTGCGGGCGAGTATGTTGTCACGCTCGGTAAGGCATCTGGGTGCGAGGCTGGGAGTGATGCAAGTTTGCCTCGACTGACGGCATCAGTAGGCGCCTTCACCCGTCTTTGGCTGGGCGTACGTCCCGCAAGCTCATTGAATATCACCGATGATCTCAAAGGGCCACGCGAATTACTTGAACAACTGGATGAGACATTGCGCTTGCCCGAACCCGAAACAGGTTGCGATTTCTGACCACCCGCTCCGCGCCCCTCCGCCGCACTGTCGCCCCACATTACCATAAAAGGGGTCGGGAGTCGTTTCCGGCCTTGAGGGATGAGCTCAAACTGCTCATCCGTGAGCTCGGAGCGTTGCCTACGTTAGCGTCGTGCCTGAACGAGAGTCAGCAGGCTGACCAATACCGATCCGGCCGATTCGTCATACGCGCCCTGGGACCTGGTCACTGAAGTGACCAGGCCTCGTATTCATCTGCGTGCGTCAGTCTCGACGGATGACTCCCTCGACTCGCGAGTCACCTCATAATGCGATGACCACGAAGCAATAGATTAGAATGGGCGACGGCTCATCGAGCAGGAGGTCGAACCGATGGGAACGCTGTTGATCGCGGTTGGGGCACTGGTTGGGTATCTGATTGCCTACCA
>JADFGE010000040.1 GCA_022567855.1 Planctomycetota bacterium
AGGACCGAGACATCCCCGCGCCAGTTCTGGCAGTAGTAGATGCGTTCCTCGAGCGTGCCGTCGGAAGCGTCCTCCCAGTTCGTGTCGGCGTCCTTGTCGCGCAGGATTACGCCGTCGATGGCGGAGCTGCCGCCGTAGCCGCCGAGCCCGGCGTTGTGATAGACGAACTGCTCCTTGGGCGACGTGTCGGCAGCGCGGTAGGTGGCCACGATCCGCCAACGCTCATCGTAAGCGAAGTAGTACCAGGGATCGTCGGACGTATCCTCCACGGTGCCGTCTACATCCACATCATAGTGCCAGCCGGTGCGGCGACCCAGTCCGTTGTAGGTGTATTCGACGACCAGCGCTTGGGTGGAGGTGTTGGCGATCTCGATCAATCGGCCGAAGGCGTCGTACTTGTATTCGTAGAACTCGCCGTCGTCGGTGAGCTCGCCCAGGTCATCGTAGATGAGTGCGTAGTCAATCGCGGTGTCATTATCGACATCGCGAGCGGTGAGTTCGTTGACGATGTTGTGCGTGCGGTCATCGTCGTACTCGTTGGCGCCGATGAAGTCGTTGTTACCGTCGAGATCCAAGCGAACGTGTGTCCAGTTACCGAGTTGATCCAGGGCGGGGTTGGCCGAGGGATCCTCCCAAAGCTGCTGCCGGGTGAGGTTACTGAGCGTTGAGCCGTCCCAATCGCCCTCCTCGGCTTTTCTGAGACGATTGAGATCGTCCAGCGTGTAACTGACATCAAACCGCCCGTTGCCGGACCCGTCCACGTGGATGTTATCGACTACGGCAGTAATGCTGGAGTCGCGGTCGTAGGAGATATCGACGGCGTAGAAGTCGACGTCGGTGGCAAGGTCCTTCGTCCACCGATTGGTCGTGACGCGATTGAAGCGGTCCATGTGATCGTAACTGCTGCCGCTGGTGTAGAGCTTGGAGAAAACGTCCGGCTCGGGGAAGCGCGTGCGCACGATCTGGCCGACACCGAGGTAGTCGTAGGTCGCGATGGTCGTCGCAGTCGAGTCGACAACCACCTGAACCTTGGTTACTCGGCTCACATCATGATCGTGTCGGCTGCTCGAAGAATACGTGTAGTCGATCTTCTTCTTGACGGTCGAGGCGTACACGTGCCGTAGCTTGGTTCGGCGGATCGTATTGCGCCCAGCGGTGGCCTTGGCGTAGGCGTACTTGACTTCGTAGTCGTCGATCGAGCCGGAAGCGCCGACTGCGGAGTTGTTGTCCTGCTCGAAGTTGGTGACGTTGCCCCAGCCGTCGTAGGTGTACTCGACCTGGTCGACGACGGTGTCGGGGTCGCCGACCACGGCGTCGTCATACTGGGTGACGGTGCTGACTCGTCCAAGGGAGTCATAGACGGTGCTGATGCGCAAGACGTCATCGTTGAACTGCGTATTGTCGATATCGGTTACGCGTCGATGCTCCTCGCGGCCGAGGTCATCATAATCGGATTCGATCTCGATGTTCTCCTGATCCTCGCTCCAGATCTGCTGGCCCTGGGCGTTGTAGGCGAAGGTGACGGTGTTCGGCGTCGCATCGGGGTATTGGATCGTGCGCAGCAAACGGTGTGAGTCGAATTTGGAGGGGCCCGTCGTGTCGCCCACCGAGACGCCGTAGGTGTAGGTTGTTACTTGATCCTCGGCGTCCGGCGTGCTGTCGTCGAAGTCGACTGGATAGATATCCACCCACAGCTTAATGCGCAGGCCGTCGTCGTAAACGAAGCGCGTGACGTGGTCGTCATCAGCCGTGAGACCGGAAGGTGAGCCGTCAACGTAGTTGCTAATGACCGCGGTTTGCCGGCCAAGGTCGTCGTATTTGTACTGCGTCTCCAGGTCTTCCGGATCGGTGATCGAAAGAAGCGTGCCGTCGGCGTTGAAGGCATATTCGGTGAGAAGGATTTCACCGGCCTCGACAGCGTCATCGGTTCGCAGTGGCGCTGTCGATGCGCGTGTGAAGGGGTCGTTCCCGGCGTTGGTACCGTATAGAGCTACGGCCTCAGAGCGATTAATCGAATCGTACCAGTAGGCCGTGATCTGGATCTGGCCGTGGATGTCCGCGGCGGTGTACTTCAAGTCATCAGTATCACCATTGTCATCCAAGGCGTCGGTGTACTCTCCCGCGCCGAAGTCGTCGTGATCCCGATCGATGACCGCGGACATGAGCGTGATGCCGGTCTTGACATTCAGGACCGTCTGGCTTTCCTGGAGCACAATGTCGCCGGCCACATCAACCGCATGCGCATAGGCGGTGTCATCGTCTACAGCCAGGACGAACTGATGCGTTTGCTGACCCAGCCGGTTGTACTGGTACTTCATCAACTGCGACCCGTCCACCTTGATCAGGCGCCCACGTTGGTCGAACCAGTTGTCCGTTTGGAGATTGTCATCGTCCGAGCCGTCGGCCATGTCGATCTTGTGCGTCTTGGTTCTAAAGACGCGGCCGAGCTCGTCGTAGGAAGTCTGGCTGAGACTCAGCCGGTTCGTGCTCACCGAAGTCGGGTCGCTGGTGACGGTGAGACCGCTGGTCGAGCTGTATAGACCTCCGGCCGTTGTTCTGCCGAGGTTGTCAAACAGGTTCAGGACGTGGGGAGAAGCCGGATTGGCCTGGATCACGGCGCGGCCGCGGACGTCGTTGGTGAAGGTGGCCACGCGCGTACTTGAGCCGGTGTCGTCAAGAAACAGCGTCTGCTTGGTGAGATAGCTGTTGCCTTCATCGGAACCCGAGTCATATTCGAGGGCAACGGTCTTGACCATGTCGGCGGGACCGGTTGTTTCGCCTTCGTCCCACAGGTAATCGTTCGTGCCCGTCCATTGCTCGGTCGTTCGTCCCCGCGTGTCGTAGACGGTGCGCTGGATCGTGCCCGTTGGATCCTTGATGCGCGCAGTTCGCCCCATGGCGTCATAGGCGTAGCGGGTCGCATCGTAATCCGTACCTTCGGTCCCCTCGCCGGAGCTGGGGACTGTAAAATACGCCCGTGACTGTTGCAACACCAGGCCGGTCTCGTTGAAGATGCTGGTTGACATCTGCTGGACAGTGCCGATCGTCGTGCCCCCATGATCGATCGCCTCGAGCGGATCCGCCTTGGTCTCGTCCACAAAGTCCGTCGGTGCTTTGATCGTGAATTCCCCGAAGTTGTCGCTGAGGGCAATGACGCCTTGCAGCTCGACCTGACCGGCGAGGTTGAAGACGGTGTAGTTGACCGGGCCGTAGTATTCATCACTAACCTTATCGACGAAGTGGGGGAACACGAGTCTGGCCATCCGCCCGTCCTTGAGCCGGGCGCGATAGGTCACGGATGCCGGTCCATCGCCGGTGACGATCGAGTCGCCGCCGGCGTGGGGGTTGCACCCGCCACCGTTCCCCATCCCCATGCCACCGCCCCCGGCGTAGCCAAAGCAGGTGACGAGATGCAGTTCGCCACTCTCGTCGCTCTCGAAACCGAAGGGTATTGTGATTCCCGGGCCCGTGAAATCGTCATGATTCGTGTCAGCGTCCCGGATCGACTTCTCCAGCCGACCGTCTGAATCCCTGTACTGCCAGTAGGTGATGATGGCATCCGTGGTCTTCTTCCAAACGGTCTGACCGGTCTCGTTGAGGTACAGCTTCGAGGTCAGCCCCGATCCGCCCGGACCGTTGTTAAGAGTACTGACGGCGGGGAACGTCGTCGTCAGCACCTTGGGTGTGATGTACAGAACGTCGGTGGTGTCTGTCGTCTCGTGCCACGTTTGGCCAAACGAAGTCAAACGCGAGCCGGTCGTCCCCGACGTGATCTCCTGCGTGTAGATGCGCTGGCTGGAAATGAGTGGCCGGTCGAGGGGGACGTCGCCAACATTAAGCGTTCGCGACGTGTACACCAATGTCAGATCAAGGTACACATTCTCGGCGTCAGTTCCCGTCTTGTGCTTTGCATCCTGCAGGAATCCCCTCAAAACGATTGGCGAGCCAACGGCGCGCGTGAAGACCGTCACCAGCCCAACGGTGGTCGAGGTGGTGAACGAAGCAGTGGAGTGCGTGTAGTCGGTCACGTTGGCCGGCGAATGGATATCGGTGATTTGGCCGTAGATTTTGTTCGTTGCGTCCGAATTGCGAACGACCATGGTCGCCCACGTCTTTTGGTCTCCCGTGGTGTCCGAGGGCGTCAGCTTCGTATTCACACGGTGTAATGGCTGACCGACCTCGTCGAAGTACTGCGTGACGAATGCTGTTTCGTCGGCGGTGGGGCGCTCGACGATCGTGCGGTTCTTCCAGGTCGTGTCGTAGCCTGGATTGTCTGTGTAGCCCGCGTTGTCCTCGTAGGTGAACTTGTGGGTGCCGTTGGCCGAGCCTGAGCAGCCGCATTCGCCGTTGAAGAAGACGTTGGCAATCTTGTAGCTAGGGTTTTCATACTCAAAGTAGGCGCTGGCGTACGGCTTGAGGTCGTCATCCGCGACGCTTTGGCCTTGCGGGCTGTCGTTGAGAATGGAATCCACCCAGTCGAAAGTCCGGTAGCCTTCAAAATCAAGAATCATCTTGATCTGATGATCGTGACCGGGGTTGTTTTGTGGGTGGTAGGGACCCTGGTAATACCGGTAGTATTTCTTTCGGATCAGCCATTTGGCGGGGTCGTATCCGCTCGTATCCTCCGTCAAAGGCGTGGAGACCGTGACGAGCTTGAGGTCGCCCGCTAACCCGTGGTTATCGGAGGCACCGTAGTACGCGTACTCGACGCGCGCGACCAGTGTGCTTGAGACCTTCACGTCCACCATCTTCAGACGATCAGTCGTAGTATAATAAGAGTAGCTGTACGCGCGACCTGCCGAATCCCCCGCCGAAGTCGGTCTGTTGCCCGGGTAATCGTACGACTCGAGCGCCGTCACAACATTCGTCTCATGCCCAGCAAAGGCCACATAGTCACCTGCTCCAGGTTTGGGCGCGACGATTTTCCACAGCTGACCTTTTGCGAAGTTCGCGTCGGTGTCAAACCCAAAGAACCAGACCTGCCAACCTCTCTGATCTGTGTAGACGTAGAGATTCGGATCGCTGGTGCCGGTATCTTCGATGAACTCGATCACGCCGGCCGCCCCGTTCTTGGACTTGAATTCAGTGCTCGTATCGTCGAACCGTTTGAACTCGATGTACCGGTCGGCGCCGTAGACGAGGTAAATGACATCCAGGTCGTCCGTCGCGCCTTCAAAAAGAACGATCTCCGGGTGGGCCGACTGGAACCAGTTGTACCCCTGGTATCCGTTGCTGTCGTAGCGAGTGCCTTGATCATCTTCCTGACGAGCGTTATAACTGCGACCGATGACCCACGAGGGGCCCGGCGAGGGCAGCGCGATATCCACGTCGTTGATCACGTACGTTCCGGTATCGAGGCGAACGCCCGAGAGCATCATGTTGGCGTTCCAGGCCTCACCGAACGGATTGCCCTGCAATGACATCGGATGGGTCGAGCCTAAGCGCAGCGATCCGTCGAGGTTCACGCCGCGCTGCTCCGCCAGCGGGCGGACCTCCTGAGCGATCGTCGTTCCTGGATCACCTCCTGCCCCGTCATTACCGTCGTAGAGGTAGGTGGTCAGCGAGGTGCTGTAGAGGTCAAGGACTCGGTCTTGGATTTCTAAAGCCGCCACCGCGCGCTGCGGTACGGATATGATCAGCACTGCGGCCGCGAGGATGCACGTGGAACACGCATACCTGGAACTCTTGTGAAGAATCATCGTGAGCCTCCGATTGCGATCGGTACACCAGATCATTTGCGTTGCGAGGGTGATTCATCGCAGACCCGTCGAGTTACGGCAAGAGCAAAGTAGGTATTTGGTACTTGTTTCAAGTAACAAGTAGCTCGTTTGCGCTGGCAATCGATGCGCGCCCTGCGATGATTGGCCCGACTGATCCACGACCGTTCTCCCCTTTTCATCAGAAGGAGCCTCAAGATGGCCAAGGCATTCGGCAAAGCGCGTTACCCGCTCATCGTCTTGCTTGCGCTCGCCACCGTATCGCTCTTCATTTGGACCGCATCCACCCAACGAGTTCGCGCCAGGACCTTGACCGTGTTGCTGGAACCGACGGCATCGGAACTCACGGTCGCCCTGATGCGGGCCGGTCTCGGACCCGAAGCGCTGGCAGCCGCTGGCGCCTCGGCCAGCGACGCCGCCACCGCGGTCAATGAAGCGCGTGAGTACATGACCGCCAATCCAGGCGCGCTCAGCCTGGCAGACACCAACTACGCCAGCGCCCGACGATCCGTGGATCAGCTCAAACGGCTGATTCAGAGCGGCCAGGGCACAGATCAGGACCTCATTGCCTTCAGTGCCGCGAAGTCACAGTTGCTCCAGGCGACGCTCCAGCGCCAAGGTGTACTGGATGCCGTGTTCGGCGCCGGCTCAGCGAGTTTGAATCCAAACCAGACGAACAGGCTGGCGGCGATCCGAAGCAACAGCGCCTGGGATCGCCCGACTGAATTCCTTGTCGCCAACCGCCCGGATGCGCAATGGCTCGAGCTTCGCAACGTCCTGGCCCATACGCGGATCGCCGCTGACCTGGGCGAGACCCCTGCTCCTGAAGCCGTGGCAACGCTCAGCGAATATGCCGGTCATCCACAAGTCGCCGCGGCCAAGGCGAGCCTGGACGCCAACCTCGCCGTCGTCACTGCGGCCTGGGAGCAGGCGATTGGTCAGTAAGTGAGCGAGGCCGAGCCCATCCGCCGTCGGCGTGAATCTGCGCTGAGCCAAATCATGTGGTCAGTCGGTGGTCATTCTGCCGCCGGATGATCACCGCCGAGTTGGACTTCGCGGTCGAGCTAAGGCTGGTGCGTCTGGCGGTTTCGTCACCGGACCCGGTGAAGCATTTTGATGGCGATCGCGCTGCCGCCGGGGGTTCTGACCGTCACCCGGATCGTCTTGGGTCGGTCATGGACGGTGACGGTCTCAGCGAGACGATACAGACGCCTGGGCTTGACCGGGGCCGCTTCTACGATATGGCATTCGGCAAGACGATTCAGGTTGGCTCTGATCGTCGAGGATGGGCGGCCCAGGTGTTTGACCAACGTGGGCACGTCTGCCGGCTGTTGGGTCAGCCGCCGGATGATGTCACGCGACGGCTCATGGGCGAGCAGGCGCAAGATCGCCCGCAGCAAGTCCGCCTCCGGAATCGGAGACCGCCATCGGGTCGATCGCTTGCTCATCGAATCCCATCCGTAGCGCTTTACGGCGCCCGCTTAACAACGAACACGACACTACTGCGGCGCAGGTTCAGCGTGGGATGGCACGTCCCGCCTGCTCTCTCAGCGCCCTTCGTCGCAGACATCACGGACGGTATACGTTCCGGTCAAGCTTCGCAAGATGATTCGGAACTGGATGAATCGAAACCAATTCAGCTCGTCGGTCCTTGGCTGTTCCGACGTCAATCACTTCGCCTGGCAGCGCCGATCGCTCGTCAAAAGGTGAAACACGACGGATTCTCCCTGCTCAGAACGGATGCTCAGCTGCACGAACTCGCCATTTCGCGAGCCGCGGACGCGGTCCGTGAGGTGATAGATCCGCTTCTGCTTCCGGCGCTGTGCTTTGACGAGCCCGTTGTCGCGCAGGATGCGCAAGTTGTGGCTCACCATTGACACCTCGAGCTCAAGTTCATCCGCCAGGCTCGTGACATCTCTCGAGGCCAGCAGAAGGCTCTTGAGGATCTCCAGCCGGATGCCCCCGGCCACCACCACCGTCAGGTCCGCCATCGACAGGCACGGCCGAATCTGACCGTCAAGTCGTTCCCGCCCATTCATGACGTCCTCCGTCCCCTGCTCGGAAGTCCGTCCCTCGTGTCGTCCGCACCGAACTCAGCCGTCGTACGGCTCAGTCGGATGATCCATGCGACCTCAGCGCACCCGCCTCATGCTCGGACCACGCCCCCAGAGTTCGTCCTGGCGCGCTCCTTCACTGGATATCCTACGTTGACCAGTCACTCCAAGTTTCCGAATTGCTCGAACATTCCTAATCTCACTTCTTGTTGACCAAGTTGTTGACCAAGTTGTTGACCAAGTTTCTGTGCAAATCCCGCCTGGCGCCCCTTGTGTCCGTCGGCCCAACCGGCGATGTCCCCTAATCAGGTGTCACCTAGTCAGGCGTCACTCACGCAGGTGACATGCTTACGCTCTGCAAAACCAATTGGTGTGTTCGTTGACCACGTCACGGACCAGGGACCCCACGGTCGCATCGTCAGCACAGGCCGAATCGTCAGCGATGCGTTCTTCACAGAGTTGCCAATTGGCCGAGTAGTAGATCATCCACGGCTGGTCGAGTGAGCCGTCGGCGTTCGCGTGGTCCGCTTCGCGATCAGGGCCGCCGCGATAACGAGTGACCGCGTGCCCGAGCGACAGTTTCGCAGGTTGAGCATGTAAAGGGCGGTACTTGTTACTTGTTTCAAATACCAAATGACAGTTTCGTACTAGAAGCCGCGCTTCTATGGAGCGATGCTGTGGCGCTCGGCTCTCTTGTGGCCCTGGTATCCCTTTGGGGAAGGTACGGCTTTGCGGGCTTTGACGAGATCAGACTTCATGCGCCTCCGATTGTGGACTCTCCGTGGTACCCGCTCACCGACAGACCTGGCCTGGGCCTGGGCCTGGGCGTTTGCGCTCGGCTGGCTCATCGGTCCACAGCATGAGATCTGGGCTCAGCCTGAGACGTTGCCGAGAACGCGCCTGTCAGGCGAAATTGAGCTGGCTCGGCTGGTGGATCTGTGCGCGCAGCGATTGGGACTGAAGATCGAGTATGACGCCAAAACGGTGCAAGGTCAGAAAGTGACATTGCGCTTAGGTGAGCCGGTCACGGATGACCAACTGTGGGCGCTGACCAATCAGCTATTGGCCACACGCGGTTTGACGAGCATTCAGCCGCCCGGTCAGGAAGAAGTACTGAGTATCGTCAAGCTCACTGATGCGGCGAGCTTGGCGCGGGTGGAACAGGTCGTGCTGCCTCAGACGCTCGCCGGATTCGCCACCGTGGTGGTGCAGGTCGAGCATCGGTCGGCCAAGGATGTCATCGAGGCGATGAAGCCGTTGCTCGTCAAGCCCGGCGCGACGATGACCGCACTGGGCGACGATGGTCGCATCTTGCTTTCCGCGCTCCGTCCGCGCATCAACCAGATCCTTTGGCTACTAGAGGAATTCGATGTTCCGGGGGCGGAGACGATCATCCGGGTGATCCCCGCGCAATACGTCAACGCGACACAACTGGCTTCGTCAGTCACGGCGGCGGTGACAGCGCGCAACACGATGAGTATCCGCCCCCGGAAGCTGGCGGGCAAGCTCACCCCGCAGTCCGGGGATGAAGCGGTCGTACTGGTAGCGCCCGAGCCTGAGGTCCAGACGTGGCTTGAACTACTCGGCCAATTCGATCGGCGGCAAGCGGTCGAGACGCGCAGCTATGCGCCGCGCCATTTTGCGCTGGATGAGGTTGAGCAACTGATCGAGCAGACCGCTCGGGATCTGGATCCCCGAGGTTCCGGGGGGCAGTGGCGACTCGTTACCGATGATCTCACCGGCACGTTGATCGTCACGGCCACGCCGAGCGAACATGAGAAGATCGAAGCGCTTATCCAACGTCTGGACGCCGTGCCCGCCGAGGCCAGACGACCGGTGCGCGTGTTTGCCATCCGCAACCGCAGTGTGAACGAGATCGTGGACGTTCTGACGCAGCTCATCGAAGCGGGCGTGCTGGAAGCGGCGGGGCCTACGAGGGGAGTGGGAATCAGAAAGCAACCACCTCGCGCCAGCAGACACAGCGCGCGGTCTTGCCCCCGGGCGCCGAGCCGCCGCCACGAGCCGAGGCCGGGCAGCGCGGGAGCGGTCAACGTCGACCAACTCGCTCATCGTCGATCACCGGTGAACCATCATCGCTGGTGCTCACCGCCGACGAAGGCACCAATACGCTGATCGCCACCGGTGACGCCAGACGACTGGCTCAATTAGAGCAGTTGATTGGTCAGTTGGACGTGCGTCAGCCGCAGGTGATGATCGAGGCCATGGTGGTCAGTCTCACCGAGGGTCAGACACTCGATCTGGGGGTGGAGCTGGAAAAGCTCCAGATCAACGGCGAGACGCTGATTACGCTCTCCTCCCTCTTTGGTTTGGGCGCCCCCGGAATGGCCGGCGCGTTAGAAGGAATGGCGCTTCCGGGGGCGGGGGCTGGGGGGGCGGGTTTCACGGGAGTGGCGCTGAATCCGGGCGACTTCCAAACACTCGTGCGCGCGTTGGAGACGATCAACGAGGGCCGATCACTGAATATCCCCAGAGTCTTGGTCAACAACAACCAGCAGGCGACCCTTGACTCGGTGCTGCAAGCGCCCTTCCTGAGCACGAACGCTTCGAACACGATCGCCACCACTTCCTTTGGCGGAACCCAAGATGCCGGCACCACGATCACCGTCACCCCGCAGATCGCAGCGGGCGATCACCTCATCTTGGAGTACTCGGTCTCCGTCAGTACGTTCGTAGGCGAATCCAGCAACCCCGGCCTGCCCCCGCCGCGCCAACAGAACAACCTTCAAAGCATCGTGACGATCCCCGACGGCTACACGATCGTCGTGGGCGGCATGGAGATCGAAAGCTCGGCCGAGGCGATCTCCCAGATCCCGCTATTGGGAGATATCCCACTTATAGGCGAATTGTTCAAGAACCGCTCGCGATCCACGACCCGTTCGCGCTTCTACGTCTTCATCCGGGCCAACGTCCTGCGCCATGATGGATTTGAGGATCTGAAGTATCTCAGCGATCGCGATGTGCTCGCGGCCGATGTCGATGACGGCTGGCCGGTCGTCAAGCCGAGGGTGATCCACTGATGTCCCGGCCGATCGAAAGTGCCCCACGTGCGTCAATCGCACCGGTGGAGATCGATCTTCAAGCGGCGCCCATTGATGGTCCGGCCGATGAGCGCGCGACGCCGATCCGCGCTGAACGTGTCAGCAGGCGATTCGTTGAACTGATACCCCGTGATTTCGCACGCCAACACCTGATCTTGTCGCAGGGTTCGGACAACGGCGTCGAACGACTGGCGGTCACTGAGACAAGTGACCCGGCCGCGATCTTCAACGTCGGTGTACGACTCGGCACAAAAATCGAGACGCAGATCACCGATGGCGAGTCCATCGCGCAATTGATCGACGAAGTCTACGAGCGCCACGCGGAAGCCAACGATTACGCAGGGCACGACACATCCCATGAACTAACTTCCGGGGGCGGCGGCGCTTCCGGGGGGGGCGGGGAGATTGAGCGACTGCTGGCCGAGGCCGACCGCGATCTGCTGAGCACGCAGGGGAAAGGTCCCATCGTCAAGCTGGTCGACGCCGACAAAGTATACATCGGAGTTAGCCCTTGCAGCCGTTTGCGTCAGGCTGGCTAATTCACTGCCCACCAGAATAATGAGCATCGCGTTTTCGTTCAGCATGTCGTTTAATGCGACTCGGGGGTTTGCGTCTATGCTGACCAGCGTGGTCAGGCCATAGGTATCGGCGGCTTGCGTCAGCGCCTTCAGGCTTTGGTCGCTCATTGACGGTGTGGCCTGCCCGACAATCAGCCCTACAAGCAGGCCAGCCGGTTCAGGCGTGGCGGTAGGCGCGACGGTAGGCGCGACCTCTTCAGTGGCTGTGGTGGCCGGGGCGGTAGAGACGATAACAGGTGTCGATGTGCTGTCCGGTATATCGGTAGCGGGCGACTCGACAGTGATAATAGCGGTGGCCGCGGCAGTGGCCGGGGCAGTAGATAGCACCTGTGTGCTGGCACAGGCGGCCAACAACAGTCCGCCAACCAATATAAGGCCGGTACGAAGAAGGATTTTGAGTTGTGCAAACATGGGGGCTAAGATACCAGATAAGCGGGCTGTGGGGAAGACCTGGCCCCTAAGCAATGAAATGAGTCGCCGAACGCCTAAATAAAATTGATGTGCGAGGTAAATTGGCCGTTTAAGGCAACTACTCAGCCTTAGTTGGCCCATAAATACGTTACCGGGTTTTCAGGGGCAAAGCCCCGCAAGACGCCCATGATACGAATTTGGGTGGATTTATATCATATGCTTGAGCAGTTACCTTTGTATATGTAAACCCATTAATCATCGATATGTTACGCAACTTTACCATGTCTGGCGGCTATTTGATGTCGGTGTTCTCACAGATTGGCACTTGAGTGCGATATTAAGCTGCCGCGTTTGCTTGACCCGCATTTGAGACAACGGTAAAATCACTATATTGACCGGCATACAAATTCAACCAACCGGCAGGTAACGAGGACTAATGGCTGTGGAAAAACTTCCGATTTATGGTGGACAGGCAGTAATCGAAGGGGTAATGATGCGCGGGCGGCGTGGCATGGCGGTTGCCGTGCGCACGCCCGAGGGTGACATCAAAGTGCATACCGAAGCGCTTAATAGCCTGTATAGCGGCCGCATTGCCCGAATCCCCTTTGTGCGCGGCTTGCTGGGCCTGTGGGATGCGCTGGGTCTGGGTATGCGCACACTTACATGGTCGGCGGACGTGGCTGCCGGCGACGAGATTGAATTTAGCGGCCCGCTGGCGGT
>JADFGE010000041.1 GCA_022567855.1 Planctomycetota bacterium
CGAGCCGATGTTGCGGCGAGGGCGGTGTTTTCGCGGTCGCGCACCGGCCCCGTAGGATCACCCGTCCATGCCTGACGCCCTCCGTCGAAGCCTGCCCAACGCCCTGACCCTGCTCCGCCTGGTCCTGGCCGCAGGATTCTTCGCCACCCTCAACGCCTACCGGTACCCCGACCACAACACGGCGTGGGCCGCCGTCGCCATCGCCATCTTCATCGCCGCCGCCGTGACCGACGCTTTCGACGGATACCTGGCCCGTAAATGGGATGTTATTTCACAATTTGGCCGGCTCATGGACCCCTTTTGCGACAAGGTTCTCATCCTCGGCGCCTTCATCTACCTGGCCGGACCGCGGTTCGTCGTCCGCGAGTGGGTCGACGACGGCGACCCCTCCTTCACCATGGTCACCGGCGTCTACCCCTGGATGGTCGTCATCATCCTCACCCGCGAGCTGCTCGTCACCGGCGTGCGAGGCGTCATGGAGTCCATGGGCGTCAGCTTCGGCTCCAAATGGTCGGGTAAGGCCAAGATGATTCTCCAGTCCATCGTGATCCCCACCACGCTCTTCGTGGTCATCGTGTTCAAGCCGCACGAGAACCGGTGGGCGTTGTGGGTCTGTTCCGTGCTCATGTACGCAACGCTGATCGTGACCGTCTGGTCCGGCCTGCCCTACGTTCGAGGACTCCGGGCGGTGTATGCCGCGACGCGACCCACCCAATCGGACGCGGACGAATGAATGTCCGTCTCCTGCTGATCACCGTGTTCGGCCTCGGCCACCTTCGCCCCGCCTCGGGAACCTGGGGCTCCACCCCACCGGTCGCCTTCGCACTGTTGCTGATATGGCTGCTGAGTCCCGACGGTTTGAGCGTTCACGATCATTGGATCGTCAACATCTCGCTCGTCCTGATTGGGCTGATCTTCTCGATCGTGTGTGTGCGCTTCGGCGCTGAAGCGGAACAACGCTTCGCCAAGAAAGACCCCGGACAGGTCGTGGCCGATGAGACCGCCGGGCAATGTATCGCCCTTCTGTTCCTGCCCTGGCGACCGATGACCGACATGGACGGATGGATTTACAACCTCGCCCTCGCGGCCACGGCTTTTTTCGCCTTCCGCATCCTGGACATCATCAAGCCCCCGCCCGCGAACCAAATCCAGCGCCTGCCCGGCGGTTGGGGCATCCTCGCCGACGACCTCATCGCGGGGTTCTATGCGCTGCTCGTCGCGCAGGGTGTAGGGCGCGTGATATTACCGATGTTGCCATTGGGATAAATCGTCACGGCGCGGCTTGCGCAAATAAGAACGCGACCAACGGTCGCGGCTTTATGAATCAACTCTGCGTTCTCCGCGCCTCTGCGGTGAAATCTTCTACAACGGCCGGATCTTGCGCATGTCGTGCGAGGACTCGAGCACCGAGCGCAGGTTGCACAGGTACCAGCGCCAGTACGCGACCTCTTCCGCCATGGTGATCAATGAATCGACATCTTCCCTGAACGGGCCTTGGCGAAGCTCGACCCGGCAGCCCTCCTCCATATCCGGTTGAACCGACCAGTAGACCGGCGCATGTTGCTCGGAGTGCCCCGCCTGCCAGTCCCAGACGATCATGCCGCCCGCGTCGTAATCCAGAATCGCCACCGTCGTCGTGCGCGTGAAGTCCTTGTCCCAGCTCAGGACGATCCGACCGCCCGGACGAAGATCCACCTTCGCCGCCACCGGAAACCACCGCGTCAGACACCCCGCGGTCGTCAAGAACGTGAAGACCTCATCGTGATGCGAGGCGATCGTCTCTTCTAGAACGACCCAAACACCGTCTGCTTCACGCTTGATCATGACATATTCCTCGGGTCACTGTTGACCGCACATGAGTCGTTTACGGCCGAACGCTCTGTGTGGTCGGGCCGGTCGGAACATCGACCGCCGTGCCCACGTCGAGCTCATGCGCGGTCAGATCATCATACGTTTCCCGCCGGCGTATGAGCGCCACCGACCTTCCGTCCACCATCACTTCCGCCGGCAGCGGCATCGAGTTATAGCGACTACTCATCGTCATCCCATACGCCCCGGCCCCAAAGACGGCCAGCAGATCGCCCCGATCAACCGGCGGGATCCTCCGATCGATCGCCAGGAAGTCGCCCGTCTCACAGATCGGTCCCACGATATCAGCCGTGACCAATCCCGGCAGGTCCATCTGTTCAGCCCGGCGCGGCGGCACGTGCTCGCTAGACACCCGGCACGGCCAGATGAAATGAAACGCCCCGTAATGCGACGGCCGCAGCATCACGTTCATGCCCCCGTCGCAGATGACGAACGTCTTGTCGCCCGACGGTTTGGTATAGAGCACCTTCAACAACAGCACGCCCGCGTTGGCGGTGATCGTCCGTCCGGGCTCGATGATGATCCGCAAACCGTTCCGAGCGCGTTCCTCAAGCAGCGGAACGATCTCGGCGGCGTACGCGCTGGCCAGAGGTGTCTGATCCGATTCATAATCCGCCCCGAACCCGCCGCCGATATCCAGCATCTCGATGCGGTATCCACGATCCGCCAGCTCGTCCATGAGTTGCAGCACTTTCCCGATGCTTTGGACGTAGGGCTCAGCCGAGTAGATCGGGGAACCGAGATGAATGTGAAGACCGCTTAGCACACAATGCTCGTCGCGGCCGTAGCGCTCAAAGACCGTCTTGGCGCGCTCGATATCGACGCCGAACTTCGTCTCCTTCTTGCCCGTCGTCGTGTAGCGATGCGTATGCGGATCGACATCAGGATTGACGCGCAGGGCCGCCCGGCATGTGCGATTCATCGCCGCCGCGATCGCGCTGATATTCTCAAACTCCGATTCGGATTCGATGTTAAACCAGCCGACGCCGGCTTCGAGTGACTCGCGGATCTCGGTATCCGTCTTGCCCACCCCGGCATACACGCAACGGGCCGGATCGACCCCGGCCAACCTGGCCCGATGCAACTCCCCCCCACTGACCAGGTCCATCCCCGCCCCGCATTCAGCCAGCGTTCGGCAGATCGCGAGGTTGGAGCAGCTCTTGATCGAGTAGCAGATCAGCGGATTCAGCGGCGAGAACGCTTCCGCCAGACGCGTGTAATGATCGACCAGCGTCGCCTTGGAATACACAAAGCACGGCGTGGCGAACTCCCGGGCAATCTCAGCGACGGGGAGGGACTCGCAATACAGTTCACCGGATTGGTACGTGAAATGATCCATGGTTACCCGCTACGACTACAGGGGGCGATTGTAGCGTGCAGCCGAGGGCCGGGTCCGGCCAACGTCAAACCGTCGGCGGCTCGATGCGCGAAGCCATCCTGCGGGCACTCAGAATCTCGCGCAGACTCGAATAGGAACCAAAGCCGTTCCACGCCGCAAAGACCAGCAGGAGAAACCAATGAACGCCGGACACATACTGCGGAGTCATGATGTCCCAAACCGCAACGACCGCGAACAGCCCGGCTGAGATCAAACTCACGCCCGCATAGAGGATCTCGCCAGCCCTCTGATTGGCTAGGGATAGCACGGCTGAGAGGAGAAACGCCACCGCGGCTGCGCGCAGCGTCCACTTCAATGTCACCACCATTGGTATGAGGTTTCCGGTCGTTGAGTCAATTTCAGGGAAGACCATCATGAACCCGAAGAACCCGAAGATCGCCGCGCTCAAGAACATCATGCCCGGGCCGGCCAGTGCATTTGAATAGGATCTCTGCGTCATGGTGCGCCCGCCTCTGTTGGATGGTTGGGAGAACTCGCAGCCCTATTTTACTTCACTCATCTTGACAGCGCGGCGCTCACGCGCTGCGAGAACAGCCGCGTGCAGCACCCGCTGGGTCTGATACGCGTCCTCAAAATCAGGCATCGGCGCCACGGGCTTTCGGCCGGCAATCATCCGGATGATATCCGCCGCCTGACTCACGAACCCGTGCTCGTAACCGAGGAGGTGGGCCGGCGGCCAGTAGGCGTCCACATAAGGATGGTCCCCGGCGTTGGTGCACATGATTCGACTCCATCCGCGCAGCGACGAGTCGAGCGTGTTGTCCCACCACTGCAATTCGTTCATCCGCTCGAAGTCGAACTTGATCGCGCCCTTTTCGCCATTGATCTCGATCCCGTTGCGGTTCTGATTGCCGGTCGCCAGGCGTGTGGCTTCGAATGAGCCAATCGCACCCGATTTGAACCGTGTGAGAAACAAAACACAATCATCAACCGTCGACCTCCCCAGCCGCTTGCGCGTCCCGTCCCGATTCAATCGGGGGCTTCGCGCGCCCTTACCAGTCGTACCCACAATCCGGCGTTCCTTAATAAACGTTTCTTGGACCGCGCCGCTGACTTCAACAATTTCATCACCAGTGATAAAGCGAGCCATGTCGACAATGTGGGCATTGAGGTCGCCGTGCGCACCGGAACCTGCCTGCTTGACGTCAAAGCGCCAACTGAGCGGCGTGTCCGGCCCACCCCAATCCTGCAGGTACTGCGCCCGAACATGGTAGATTCGACCCAACTTCCCTTTGCGCACGAGTTCATGGGCGAACGCCACGGCCGGGCAGCGGCGATAGTTGAACCAGACGAACGTTCGGAGGCCACGGCGTTTGGCTTTGCGGGCGGCGTCGCGCATGGTCCGTGCATCGTCCAGTGTGCCCGCTAACGGTTTCTCACAGGCGACGTGCTTGCCCGCCTCCAGCGCGGCGATCGACTGCGGCGCATGCACATGATTCGGGGAGCCCACATCGACAAGCTCGATCGTTTCATCGTCCAGAATGTCCTCGTAGGAGGTCGTCGCGCGATCCCATCCCCACTTACGGGCAAAAGCACGCGTCTCTTTGGCGTCGAGCGCGCAAACAGTCCGCATCACCACATCACGCGGCAAGTCGAAGAACTTGTTGACGCTCAGCCAGGCATTGGAGTGCGCGCGGCCCATGAACTTCGACCCGACGAGCGCGATGTTGAGCGGTTTGGGCACGCGTGTTGTTCTTTTCTACGCTTGAGGATACCTACGAATTGCTACCCACGGATTGCTATCCGTGGGCGTTGGATGACCGCTACCGATCCCACACAAGCTGCGGGTTGCGGGCGGCGGCGACCTCATCGGCCCGGCTGATTACGGCGTCGGTCGGCGCCTGTGCCAACGACGCGGGGTCGTTTTCAATCTCCTGCGCAATCTGCAGCATCACCGCCACAAACCGATCCAGCGTCCGCTTCGATTCGGTTTCCGTCGGCTCCACCATCAGACAATCATGTACCGGCCAGTGCATCGTCGGCGGATGCACGTCGTAATCAATCATCCGCTTGGCGATATCGTTGAGCGACACACCCTTGTCAAGCAAGCGTTTGGGCACCGTCACGAATTCATGCGCACAAAATCGCCCGTGCTCGGGATCGAAGAACGGCATCTCGTAGACGCGGCGCAGGCGCACCGCCAGATAGTTCGCGCTCAGCACCGACTTCTCCGCAATATTGCGCAACCCCTCGGGGCCGCACGCGGAGATATACGCCCAACAGCGAACGAGCACGCCGAACTGCCCGACGAAGCTGCGCACTTTGCCGATGGTTTTCGGTCGGTCGCGATCGAGCGAGAACGACCCGTCGTCGGCCATGACCACCTGCGGGATCGGCAGATACGGCGCCAGCTCGTTGCGGACAGCAATAGGACCAGCCCCCGGCCCTCCGCAGCCGTGCGGCGTCGAGAAGGTCTTGTGCGTGTTGAAGTGCATGATATCGGCGCCGAAATCCCCAGGCCGAGTCTTTCCGAGGATCGCGTTCATGTTCGCGCCGTCGAGGTAGAGCTTCGCCCCGGCGTCGTGCATGATGTCCGCCGCCTCGGCGATCTTGCTATCAAAGAGTCCCGCGGTATTGGGGTTCGTGATCATGAACGCGGCGACGTTATCCGCGCCGTGCTCGTTAATAATCCGGCGCAGATCATCGAGGTCGGTATGGCCGTGGACGGTCTTCACCTGGACAACATCGCAGCCGCACATGGCGCAACTGGCCGGGTTGGTGCCATGCGCATTGTCGGGGGCAAGGACGAGGTGGCGCTGCGGCTGGCCGTGGTCTTTGAAGTACGCGCGGATGATCTTCAACGCCGTGTATTCGCCGTGGGCGCCGGCCGCCGGTTGCAGTGAGACTTCATCGAGCCCGGAGATTTCCTCGAGGAAGCAACGGACCTCGTAGAGCAGGCGCAGCGCGCCTTGGATCTGGGTATCGTCTTGTAAGGGATGAAGCGACGCAAACCCCGGAAGCGCCGCCGCCCATTCGTTGATCCGCGGGTTGTGCTTCATGGTGCACGAACCCAACGGATAGAAGTTGCCATCGACCGAGAAGTTGCGATTGGAGAGATGCGTGTAATGCACCATCACATCGTGCTGGCCGACCTCAGGTAGCTCGACCGGCGCGCCAAGAAGTTCATCGGGCAGTTCAGCCTGTGGCACATCCAACGGCGGCAGATCAACCGCACGCTGTCCCGGCACGGACTTCTCAAAGATCAACGGCTCCACCGCGCGCTCGCCGCGCGTGGAGGCTCGCGCCTTGGAACCGCCGCCGCTAGTTGGTGGTTTCACTTCAGTAATTGTCGTCACTCGCCCACCTCTTGGAGCACGTCCACCAGTGCGTCCATCTCGTGCTTGGTTCGTTTCTCGGTCACGGCGATGAGCAGGTCGTTCGGTTCGCCGATGCGACCCATGCGCCGGCCGTGGGGCGCGATCCCGGCCAGGATCCGCCGCCGCTTGGCTGCCTCGATGATCTCCGTCACGTCCTTGGGGCATGTCACGCAGAACTCGTTGAAGAACGGCCCGTCGAACTTCATCCCGTAACCATCAAGCTCGGCAATTCGCCCCGCCAAATAGTGCGCCTTGTGATAACACTGCTGGGCCGTCTCGCGCAATCCTTCCTTGCCAAGGACCGTCATGTACATGGTGGCCCGAAGCGCGAGCAGACCCTGATTGGTGCAGATATTGGACGTGGCCTTGGCGCCTCGGATGTGTTGCTCGCGCGTTTGCAACGTCAGGCAATAGGCGGGCCGACCGTCGGCGTCGATGGTCCGGCCGATGAGCCGACCGGGCATCCTGCGTACAAAATCCTTTGTTGCGGCAAACAATCCAATATACGGCCCGCCGAAGCTCAGCGGCACGCCCAGCGGCTGTCCCTCGCCGGCTGCGATGTCCGCCCCACATTCGCCCGGCTTCTTCAAGAGGGCACACGCCATCGGATTGAATACCGCAATCGCAGCGGTCTTGTCTTTTTCGTGCGCTGCCCCGAAGCAGCCGTTCCAATCTTCGATCAAACCCCAGATGTTCGGAGATTGAACAACGACGGCGGCGGTGTCATCATCCATCTGCCTACGCACCGCGTCGGCGGTAACGCGCCCTTCGACGGCCGGCAACTCGATCAACTCAAGCGGAAGCTCATCAAGATAGGTGCGCAGCACCGCCAAGTAATCCGGGTTCAAGGTGGACGCGGCAAGCACTCGCCGCTTGCCCGAGCTGTTCACTGCCATCAACACGGCCTCGGCCACCGCCGTTGCGCCTTCATACATACTGGCGTTGGCGATATCCAGGGCGGTGAGCCGCGCGATCTGCGTCTGGAACTCGAAGAACGCCTGGAGGGAACCTTGGGAAGCCTCAGCCTGATACGGCGTATAGGCGGTGAGGAACTCGCCGCGACTAATGAGCTGATCGATCAGGACGGGATAGAAGTGGTCGTAGGCCCCGCCGCCCATGAAGCAGACCATGTCGTGCGGGCCGTGGTTGTGCGCGGCCATGTCCGCCAGCTCGCGCTGAAGCTCGAGCTCCGACCGGGCGGGCGGAAGGTCCAACAACTCGCCGAAGCGGATTTGCTCAGGGAGAGCCGAGAACAGATCATCGATATCCTCGACGCCGATCGCATCGAGCATCGCAGCCTGCTGTTCCGAGGTAATCTGGGTGTAGTCCATGCTGAACGAACGAGGATCGTCTGTGTGCGGGGTGCGGCTGAGCGGCGAGCGGGCCGGTCTGCGTCGAATTGACGCGGCCGATCTGGGCCGAACGCATCAGGCTCCAACTATATTCGGATGCCCGAATCTGAGCAACGCGACGGCCAGGGGCGGTTAGACTAGACCGGTCGCGTGGCAACGAACGCGGCCCCAAGGATTCTCGCCCTCACTTTGCAGAAGCAGGCAAGGAGCGCCTGCCCGCAAGACCGACACGGAGCTTGTCATGTTCAACTTTCACCGCGTGCTGCGTTTCACCGTCCTGATTGTGCTGGCCGCGTGTCTGGGCTGGTCGAGCGGGTGCAAAACCCAGTCCACGGT
Source organism: Planctomycetota bacterium (assembly GCA_022567855.1). GTDB lineage: Bacteria > Planctomycetota > Phycisphaerae > Phycisphaerales > SM1A02 > JADFNO01. The sequence continues at coordinate 8,274 of JADFGE010000041.1, forward strand.
TAGGCCGACCGACGCAACGCTGCGATCTGCGTCTGCATCCGAGATCGAACTGACCCGGCTGAGCACGGTTTCCAGCGAACCGATCGGACGGATCGTACAAGGGCCGGCCAACATCCGAGGATTCAGGCCCGCCGAGTCGCTGACCACCGTCGATGCGAGCAACATCAACCTGCGGAAGGTCTTCGAGGATCTGGGCGAGGACGCGACGCTGTGGTACCAGCACGTCCAAACACTGGCCAATCCGTTCTTCGAGGGGCGATCGGCAGGCAGCCGCGGCTTCGAAATCGCGACCGAGTACGTCGAGTTCTACCTGAGGGAATACCGCCTGGAGCCGGCGTTCGCGAACGCTCAGGAACTGCCCGGCGGCGAGACCGACGCCGCCTGGGTGAGCTTCCAGCAACCGTTCACCTACGGTGGTTCCCAAAGACGGACCTTCGACCTGACCGGCGAATTCCTGGCCATCAACGGCGAACCGCTCGAGCATAGGAAGGATTTCGTCGTGCTCGCCCAGTCCGGCGGCGAGAAGGTCACCGCGCCGCTGACGTTTGTCGGCTACGGCATCGAGGAGGGCGAGGAGGGCTACCGCAGTTTCGACGAGGACACGAATCTGACCGGTCGAATTGCGCTGCTGCTGCGTTATGAGCCGCTGGATGACCAAGGCAAGAGCCGGTGGGCGAGGCGGAACTTCAGCCGTCACGCGGCCATGCCTGCCAAGTTCCAAGCACTCGTGGATCGCGGGGCCGAGGCGATCATCCTCGTCACTCCCCCCGGCGCGGTGGACGGCAAGAAACAGCTGGAAAGCCTGATCTCCAGCGGGCGATTCGGCGACCCGCTTGACATCCCGGTCGTACAAATCGCGCCCGAGGTTGCCGACCGACTCCTGGCCGAGGCCGATCCTGAGGGTCGCGATCTTGCGACATGGCGCGGGCGGGCGGATGCAGGCGAAGTGACCTCAGCCCCCCTTTCAGATGACCTTCCCGTCACCGTCGGCGGCCAAGCCAACATGGTGGTTACGCGTCAAAGCTACGAGAGCGCCAACGTCGGCGGCGTATTGCGCGGCGGGGGCGAGCTGGCGGATCAGTGGATCGTCATCGGCGGGCACCTGGACCATGTCGGCTACGGCGGGCGGCGCAACAGCATGCCCAGCCAACGCGGACAGGTCCATCCCGGCGCCGATGACAACGCGTCAGGGACGGCCGGCATGCTTGTCTTGGCCAAGCGATTCTCGAAGCTCTACGCCGAAGCCGACGACGATGCCGACTTGCGATCAATCCTGTTCATGGCCTTTGGCGCGGAGGAAGCAGGGCTGCGTGGGTCCGCCCACTACGTCGCGAATCCGACCATCTCACCCGGCCGGACCACACTCATGATCAACATGGACATGATCGGGCGACTTCGCAGTGATGAGCTGCTCATCGGCGGCACCGGGTCCGCTCAAGAGTTCGACGATCTGCTGGCTGCGCACGTCATTCCCAGCGGTCTGACCGTGCATGCGTCGGCCACCGGCCGCGGGCCGTCGGACCATTCCAACTTCTATGGCGTGGACATCCCCGTACTTTTCTTCTGTAGCGGTTTACACGCCGAATACCACCGCCCCGGCGATCATGCCTACACCGTCAATCCGATCGGCGCGATCAAGGTCATCGACCTGGTGGAATCGATCGTGCAGGAAGTGGCCTCGCGGCCGGAACCGCTCACATTCCGCCAGACCGTCGGACGAGCCCCCAGCGGCCGTGACCGAACCGGCGCGAGCGTGCAGCTCGGCATCGTTCCCAAGTACGACGCCGACCTCGACACCGGCGTGTTCGTGGACGAGATCGTTGAAGGAACGTCGGCGGATCTGGCCGGCGTCAAAGCGGGCGACATCCTCATCGCGTGGGACGGCGAAGAACTGACCGGCCTGAGGCGCATGATGCAACTCCTCCGCGAACACAAGCCCGGTGATGTCGTGGCCATGACGATCCGGCGAGATGGCGCCGTCATCACCCTGCAGGTTGAACTGAAGGCTCGTGACAAATAGCCAAGAAAAAAGGTCACGGGCGGGCCCGTTGGGACCCACCCGTGGTCGCGTGTGGACATAAGCCGAATTCTGTATCCCGACCCGAGTCGGGATGACGACCATTCATCTGGGATCGCCGTTGCCGACGACCTCGAGCACGCTACCCGCCCTCATGCCACGGACCATGGTTCCCGGAAGCTTTCGTTCCGGCGGAGGGCTGCTTGCGCTTGCACCCGGTGGGGTTTACCCTGCCCCGACTGTCACCAGCCGAGCGGTGCGCTCTTACCGCACCTTTTCACCCTTACCCCCCTGGAACTTTGAATCGCAGCAAGCCACGATCCTGAACTTCCGGGGGTGGCGGTATATTTTCTGTGGCACTGTCCCTAGCCTCGCGACGAGGCCGGTGGGCGTTACCCACCACCGTGTCCTGCGGTGTTCGGACTTTCCTCCATCAAAGACAAGTCTCTAACAGCGATCGTCTGTCCACGGAAGGATTATAGGCAGAAGGGATTAGGGATGAGCCATGCGGGATGCGCCATGACGGAGGAGCTGGCTCCTGATCGCTCATAACTCATAACTCATAACTCATGCCTCATGGCTCATGGCTCATAGCTCATAGCTTCCCCCCTCCCTACACTAGGCGGCGATGGCTGACGCTGTTCGAATGATCGTTTGGGCGCAATCAAACCAGGAGTCGCTGGTGCGAGACATGGTGCGCCGAAGTGGGTTCGATCTCGTCGGCATCGGGTCGGCAAAGTCGGCCGACGCCGCCGCGCTCGGCCAGGCGTTGGACGTGGAAACCGTCGCGAACCTTCGTGATGCGATTCTTCGCGACGACGTGCAGTTGTTATGGCTCGCCGCTTCGGAGTCGCTCGAGGCCGATGAACGACGCCTGATCCGCCAACAGGCAACACCCACCATCAGCATTGAGCCGAGGCCGGGGTCGATCGCCCAATTGCAGTCCGATCCCGCTGAAGCAGACACCGCTCGCTTTGTTCCGCTGATGCGGCACAGCCCCGGCTACCGCGCTGCCCAGGAAGTATTCGAGCAACTTGGGAATCGCCAATGTGTGAATGTCTCGTTTCGCAGCGGGCCGAGTGAAGGATCGCTCTTCGCCCGCCTGTTCGATGCAATTGATCTGCTGGACGCGCTGTGCGGCGATGTAGAAATGATGGATGCGGCACTCGCGGGGCCGTTGTCGGCGCCGCCGGAATCGCTCAGCGGCCTGCACGGTCATCTCACCTTGAACATGCGATTCTCGGGCAACTGCTGCGCGTGTGTGGCGCTGAGCGATTGTGCAGGGTCGTGGTTTCGCGGCGTGACCGTGCTGGCCGAGGCCGGCTGCCTGCGCATTGACGATCAGGGGTTCGAGTGGATTTCGCCGGATGGCGAGATCATCGATTCGCACCGCGAGAAGAAGCGTGCGACGCCCGGGGAATTGATCGCAGTTCAAGCGATGCGCGTACTTGAGAATCTTCAGGCGACCGAGCCCCCGCCGAACCACGCCAAACTCCTGGCGGTGTGTGAAGCGACGCGCCTCAGTTGCCGCACCGGTCAGGGCGAAACCCCGCGCAAGATGCTGGAAATGCTCAGCCGACCTTAGGCGGCATCAGCACGACCCGACGCGCGACGGGCCGAAGGGCGATGCCTCGCTGCTGTGCCACCGTCGGCTGAGCTCTCGCCCCGCTGTCGCGATCAGCGGCGCGTCGTAGCCCGACACGCTCGCCACAGGCTGTTCGTCGTTGAAGTATGAAAGGATCCAGTCGAGTTCGCCGCACTCGTATCGGGTCGCGAGAAGTTCGACTGCTTCAGGGCAATAGCGTGTGCTCGCTTCAGCTTTCAAGACGGCAAGCGCCTTTTCAGCGGCCTCAGGTCCGACGCTCCGCCGATACGGTCGGTGGGACGTCATCGCGTCAAAAGTGTCGATCACCGCGAAGCAGCGGGCGGCGGTCGGGATCTCCGCCCCGCTCAGACCATCGGGGTAGCCCGAGCCGTCGAGCCGCTCGTGATGGGAGCGGACCAACGCCAACGTGACCGGATCGGTCTCGCCCATGCGCCGAAGCCGATCGTAACCCAGAATTGTATGTGTCTTGATGATTTCGAACTCGGCCGCGGTGAG
>JADFGE010000042.1 GCA_022567855.1 Planctomycetota bacterium
GAACGAACAATTTGATTCCAATACCACCGAGCACAAGTGCGCCGGCGATGCACACGAGCATGGTTGTCGACTTCATATACAGCCTCTCCAAATGCGTAACTCTCAGGAACCGCGACCGCTTCCCAAACAGTGGGTCGAGCGCGATAGCGTAGCCGATTCATGACTTTTCGCATTGCCTTTGCCTCGAATCGGAAGAACTAATGATGGAAATAGCGCCGACAAACGCAATCAAGGCGTGCAAGCCATGAAACTGAACGTACTCGCGCTCGGCTTGGCGTGCGGGCTGATCTGGGGGCTCGGCCTGTTCATCATCACCTGGTGGATCATCATGTTCGACGGGCAGCAGCCAGGCGACACCCTGGTTCTGGGAAGGATCTACCGCGGCTACGAACTCACGACGACGGGCAGTTTGTTCGGTCTACTCTGGGGATTGGGCGACGGCTTCATCGGCGGCGTGATCTTCGCCTGGCTGTACAACATGCTCGCCGGTCGTGTCGGTCAAGGGGCCGCAGCGAATTAGTTGCCATAGGATTGGCTGGCCGTAGCAAGTATCCGTTTGGCAATGGTGTCATGCGGTAGTCGTCTCGGACGCCTTGCTCCTAAGCGTCTAACCGTTGGGTCCCTGTGATGTCCGATCACTCCGAAGAACTTGAGCGCCTCCGAGCGAAGGTCAAGCGACATTTAAGTCGCAATCACTGGTTCATCCTCGCAGCGTTCGTTTGCGCAGTGACAATCCTATTTGCCGGGGCCATCTTCTGGGGTCTTGCCTCATGGTGGGTGTTTCTCATTTTCGTCTCCGCGTCCTTCATCGTAGGGCAGACAACTTGGGCTTTGTGTACGCCTGATCGGCCTCGGTGTCCTAGGTGTGGTGTCGACTGGACGCACGAATGGTTCTTGAAGTGGGAGGTCTGCAAGTACTGCGGCCTCGCGTTACCACCGTCACCGACGGAGACGGCCTGGCAGTTTGAGCCGGAAGCGGTAAAAGCAGGCAAGAGCGATGACGTAACGATTCGAGCAGCGCTGTGGCTGTGGTTCGGACATTTCCGTCTTGCGAGTCGCTGTGGCAGAGGGCCGGTTCAATGGCGGCGAGGTTTCGTCGAAATGGACCAGGCTGTTACGCAGCAATCCACTGAATTGAGAGCAATGCCATACGAAGACCTTTCAGCCCTCGTCGACGAACAGAAGAGACGACGCGCCAGGTTCCTCGGACGCCACGGTCGCCTTGTGAGATTCGCAGAGATTCAGCCGGACGACTCGTTGGTTGTGATCGTGGCTGGCTTTGCTCCAATGCGATGGTGGCCGCTGGGTAGCTGGACGGTCATCAAGGGATTCAGCATTCACAGAGGCAAAGAGGCGGAACCGCTGACATATGAGGTCTTGGACGGCTATTGGTGAGATCGGGTCGCACAGCCGCAGCGCATTAGTGGCGCTGAGGATCCACCTTTACACCGTAGCGCGGGCGCAAAGTTCCCCAGCCGCGGCGCGCAGTGCATCAGCCTTGTCAGTGCGCTCCCAGGTGAACGTGCCGTCGCCGCCTTCACCGGGCGTGCGCCCGAAGTGGCCGTGACATGCCGTCACCTGGTAAATCGGGCGCAGCAGGTCGAGCGTTTCGATGATGCCGTGCGGCGTAAGATCGAAATGCTCACGGACAAGCTTGGCGAGCTTATGTTCGTCGATCTTTGCGGTCCCCTCACAGGTGATGTGCACCGAGGTGGGCTCGGCCACGCCGATGGCATAGCTCAACTGCACTTCGCAGATGTCGGCAAGATCCGCGGCAACGATATTCTTCGCGACATAACGGGCCATGTAGGCTGCGGAGCGATCGACCTTGGACGGATCCTTGCCGGAGAACGCTCCGCCGCCATGCCGCCCACGACCGCCGTAGGTGTCGACGATGATCTTGCGTCCCGTGAGGCCGCAATCGCCTTGCGGGCCTCCGATCTCGAACTTGCCGGCGGGATTAACATGGATCGTGATGTCATCGTGCCACCATTCGCCGAGCACCGGTTCAAGGATGTGCTCTTTCACCTGTCTTTCCAGCTCATCCTGACGATCGTTCCATTGCGGTCCGTGTTGTGTTGACAGAACGATCGTATCGACGCGCACCGGCCGATGGTTGTCATAGGCGATGCTGACCTGGCTCTTGGCGTCGGGCCGCAGGTGGGCAATCGCGCCGCTTCGGCGAATCTCGGCATGTCGAGCCATGAGCCCATGCGCCAAATTGATCGTCAACGGCATCAGCGTCGGCGTTTCCTTGCACGCGAAGCCGAACATCATGCCCTGGTCCCCGGCCCCTTGCGCCTTGCCGGTGGCCGCGTCTTCGTCCACGCCCTGCGCGATGTCGCGGCTCTGCTCATCGAGTGAAACAAGCACCGCGCAGCTATGACCGTCAAATCCCATCTCGCCGTTGTCGTAGCCGATCTCCGTCACCGTCTTGCGGACCACGCGATTGATATCCACGTAGCCGTCGCAGGTCACTTCACCGGCGACGACGACCATTCCGGTGGTGACCATCGTCTCGCACGCAACTCGGGCCTTGGGGTCCACGGCCAGCATGGCGTCGAGCACCGCGTCGGAAACCTGGTCCGCGATCTTATCGGGGTGTCCCATCGACACCGATTCACTAGTGAAAACGTACGAGCCTGAGGCCATTCTTGTCCCTTGTGCGAGCGGTTGATCGGAGGCGTTCTTGACGACGGCCATATGGCAGCTCGATCCGCCGACGTCGTTCAGAGGCAGTTTCGCACTGTACCGTGCGGTCATGCGTGCGCCAAGCTTCACCCGGTGTTGGCGCTTCGGATACGGTGACGGCCGTGTTGATGTCCCTTTTTCGTGTGGCCGCCGCGTGAGCCGGGACGCTCGATGGTCAGTCAGCGAGTCCTCATCGCTCCCTGTCGGCGCCGGCCAACATTCGCGGCGGCACGGCGGCGGCTTGGGCGCAATCCGTGATGTCAACGACGACCCCCGCACGGAACAGCACGAACCCGTCGTCGTCACGGACCGGCCAGGAGCACACGCGCACCTCCCGGGCGGACGCCCCCGGATGAGCGAGTTGATAGACGGTGTCGCGTTCGTCATCGTGTACGCTGGCGCCTCGCGCATCCGTCTCGGCGACGACTCGATCCCGGTCGTCCGGATGCAGCGCGTCCATCCATGAGTCGGGGTCCGCGTAGAGGTCGGCGCAGGAGAGGCCGGTCAGCGCCTCGTACCCGGCGCCCATGTAATACATCTGTGACTCATCCGCGGAGATCAGCCACGGCACGCCGGGGACTTGCGTGGGGTTATGAGCAGGATGGCGGCGAGAATTGTCGGGTTTCCTACGCCTATTTGGATGTCGGGCGGATGTGCCGTTGGGCGTGGCGCTCGCGGCAAAGTCGGTGAGCGACGGCTCGCTCCGTCGTCGGTCTGGCATCGGGCTGCTCCTCCATTGATCCGCGACTTCGGCAGGGGCGCCTGCCGCACGGATGCGGGTTTCTCACGGTCTTATTGGGAATCCATCATGAATTCCTGACTTGGCGGTCCTGGACTCAACTCGATCAAGCGTGGCGCCGCTGCACGTTCAGGTTCACGAAGGTAATCCTAGTGACGTTCGGACAATTCTTCTTCGGGCCAGAATTGCATCTTGTATCGGTCGGCCTGCGGAGATATGTTCAGCGTGATCCTGTGAAATGGAAAAACTTTGGAGAACTCGACCTGAGGCTTGTCCTTGGAGGACAAGCTGCAAGACAAAGGAAGAACGCGATGGACCGAAAGATCGTTCCTGATTGGCGTGTACGAGCGTCCCGCCGCCCGCATTCAGGATTTTCCCTTATTCAATACGTGCTGCCCCGATGTGGTTCAAGTTGGGCAAGCTGCGCCGCCGTGATCGCTGCTGCGGTTGCTCCGGTTTGGGCCGGCGAGCTGACCGTCGTGGCGGTCGACCCCGCGTCGCACGCGCTCAGCGTGGTGACCGGCTCGTCGATCAGCATCCACTTCGATCAGCCGGTCGATACCGATTCCGTCACGAGCAACAGCTTCTGGGCGTTTGGACGCTGGAGCGGCACGGCCCAGGGCGACTTCACCTTCTCCGACAACAACCAGATCGTCACGCTCAACCCCGACAGGTCCTTCTTTTTCGGCGAGCATGTGATGGTGATCCTTTCGCATGACCTCCTGGCCGAAGGCGGCGGTTCGTTGCGATGCGCTGGATACTCGTTCACGTTCTGTACGGCGGCCATGCCCGCGGCAATTGACCTGACCCAGATCGACGTAATGACCACGCGCACCAAACCCAATCAATCCTCACGCGCCTACGGCGGCATTGCGTCCGATCTCAATAACGACGGCTGGGCGGATATTACCATCGTCAACGAGGTGACCGCGGATTTGCGTGTATTTCTCAATCACGCCGACGACACCGGGCTCTTTGACGATTTTCTTCAACCCACATTCCCGGTCCACACCCAAGCCAGTCCGTCCGAGCCGGCGGATTTCAATCATGACGGGTTCGTGGACATCTGCGTCGCCAACATCGCCACCGCGAGTGTCTCGATCCTGCTGGGTAATGGCGACGGAACGTACGGTCCGCAGCAGACAATCTCCGTCGGCGCTGCTCCGCGCGGGATCGCCGTGCTCGATGCCGACGGCGACGGCGATCTTGACATCGTCAACACCAACGCCAACAGCTCCAACCTGTCGATCCTGCTCAATGACGGCAATGGGGTCTTCGGCTCGCCGAGCTTCTTCGAAGGCGGTGGTAGCGGTGAGTGGGCGCTGGCGGCGACGGATATGAACGACGACGGCATCCTTGATCTCGTCGTCGGCGCGCGGTCCAGCCAGACGGTGATCGTCAACGTCGGCAACGGCAACGCGACATTCACTTCTATGAAGCCGCAGAACGCCGGCGGCGGACCGTGGATGCTCGTGGTCGGTGACGTGAACGGCGATGGCATGGCAGATGTCGCGACCGCAAACGCAAGTCAAAGCAACGGCGCCATTTTGCTTGGGAACGGCGATGGAACGCTTGGCCCGGCGGTGACGAGCAGCGTCGATCCTTTTCCCCTAGCCACCGATCTGGGCGACCTGGACGGCGACGGCGACCTCGACTGGGTGATCTCGAGCTTCCAAGGTGATTGGCGCATCCTGACCAACGACGGAGCGGGCAATTTCACGTTCAATCAGGAAGTCAACGCGCCGCAAGCGGCTTCCTGTGCGCTGTTGGTTGATATCGACAACGACCGCGATCTGGATCTGGTACTGATCGACGAGTTGGCCGATGTCGTCATCCTGATGAACAACAGCGGAATCACGCCGCTGGGGGATCTGGACGGCAACGGCTCGGTGGACGTGGTTGACCTTCTGATTCTTCTCGGCGATTGGGGCCCGTGTCCTGATCCGCCGACCACCTGCCCCGTTGATCTGGACGGCGACGGCAACGTCGGCGTCGTCGATCTCCTCATTCTGCTGGGCAACTGGGGATGAGCCTCTGAAGAAGGCATCAAGGCATCAAGGCATCGAGGCATCGAGGCATCGAGGCATCGAGGCATCGTGGCGGAGAAAAAGGCACTTGGCACTTGGCATTAGGGGTATCAGGAGCGAGCCGGTCCGCCGCGGCGGGCGTGCGGTAACGCTCGTATTGCTAACGATCGCGCCCGAGTGAGCCAAGGACGCCGGCTACCGGTGTCGCTCCAGGTGATCCTAGGATTGTCATGCTCACGTTCTCAAGTATGTGAGAATGACGATCATTCCGAACAGATAAATCGACAATCTGGGGTCAGGTTGTGATCGCGGTTCCGCACTCGGGGCATTGGCCGTGCGGTGTACCGCGCAGATCGTACCCGCAGATGACACAGCAGCCTCGTTGCGAACGCAACGCGCGCCGGACGCCGACGATCATCATGAGCAGGGCAAACCAGAGCAGGCAATAGAGCGCCGCATCGACGAGGAACCCGGTCCAGATCAGCGCCAAGGGAAGCATACGCACGGTCGTCTGCGGATTCGGGCCAGATAGGGCATCACTGTTCAAGACGAGGCCATTGATGATGGTGGGCATTTTGGTCGGTGGCTGAAGTTTGCCGTCGTACGCGAGCGCTGACCACATTGCCAGGAACGGCCAACCACGTGCATCGGCGACGCGCGCATGTTCAGGCCCGGCCGGATCGTCCGCAGACGGAACGAGAAACGGAGCCCATTTTGGAATCAAGGGCTCCGGCGGACCGAAGAACGGACCGCGTACCTTAACCGGAACGCTGGACTGGTCGTCCCACGTGGATCGGGTTCGCACCGTTCCAAATGCCGAATGTTCGCCCACAATCCAAAGTGTGTAGTAGCGACCGTCCATCGCGCCGCCGCTTCTTCGCGGGCTCGGCTGGATCGTCGTATACGGATCGACCCAGGCAGCGCAAGCCCAAGCAACGGCTATCGTGGAAACAACGCCGAGCAACAAGCAAACGATCAACCAGCGCGCGATTCGCTTCATCGAACTGGTTATAGCATTTTCAGACGAGGTGCAGCGGCTAGGTTCTGTCTGACGGATCAAAAGAGTGCTCTTCATTCTTAGTGGGACGGGCTTCCAGCCCGTCGTTCTCACTCTTACAGACGGGCAAGATGCCCGTCCCACTATTCGTCAGACAGAACCTAGGGCGTCGCGGTTGGTTCGCCCCGCTGGTTGTGATACCTTGGTGGGTCGTCCCCGCCAGCACGGGCAACCTCCAAGACGGAAAGAGAATCCATGGCTGATGCGCCCGCCACTGCCAACCCAACCTCCGAAGTCGTTGATGACGTCACCATTGAAGACATCGGACCGGCTAGGAAACGGCTGACGATCACGATCCCCCCCGAAACGATCTCCGAGAAGCTCGAGGATTCGGTGGACACGCTGGCGGCGAGCACCTCGCTGCCTGGATTCCGTAAAGGCCGGGCGCCGCGAAAGCTGTTGGAGCGGCGATTCGGCGCTGCGGTCCGAAAGGAAACCAAGAACCAGCTTCTAGCCGATGCCTATGCCAAGGCGATTGAGGACAAGTCAATCCAGGCGGTCGGCGACCCGGAGCCGGTCACCCCCGCCGATGAACTTGAGCTGCAAGAGGGTAAGCCGCTCACCTTCATCGTTGAGATCGAGGTCGTGCCTGAGTTTGACCTTCCGAACCTACAAGGCATCGAGATCAAGAAACCCGAATTCGAGGTGACTGACGACGATATCGAAACCGAGTTGACCAGGCAGCGGGCGATGATGGGGAATGCGGTGAAGATCGAAAGGGACTTTGTCCCCGACGACCTGATTGCCGGTCGGGTCACTATAACCAAGGACGGTGAGGCCGAACCACTGATCAAGGACGAGTTCACGATCGTCGCAGTTCCCAGCGACGACGATGGTGGTCGCGGCCCGATTCTTGGGATCATGATCCAAGGTCTGGCTGATCTCATCAAAGGCACGCGGATCGGCGATACCCTCACCGTGCAGACCACCGGGCCGGAGGCGCACGAACGAGAAGATGTGCGTGGGGCGAAGCTGACGATCGAATTGAAACTCACCGCCGCGGAGCGCATCGACCCGGCCTCGATTCAGCAGGTGGTCGACGGGTATGGCGTCGGTAGCGAGCAGAACCTTAAAGAGCAGATACGACTGGCGGTACAGCGTCGCAGCGAACAAGACCAGGCCTCCGCCATGCGGGAGCAGGTTTACGATTATCTGCTGGGGGCGGTGGAACTCGAGCTGCCCCAGAAGCTGTCGGAGGCGCAAGTGGCGCGTAACCTGGAACGGCACCGCATCGAGCTGTTGGAGCAGGGGCTCATGCCGCCGCAAGTCGAGGCGCGTCTCGCCGAGATTCGGGCTGACTCCGAGACACAGACGCGCGATCGCCTCAAGCTGTTGTTCATCCTGCGTCGACTTGCCGACCACTTCCAGATTGAGGTGTCGGAACAGGAGATCAACGGGCGGATCGCGTCGATCGCTGCGCATCGCGGGCTACGGCCTGACCAGGTCCGCGCCGAACTGACCCAGATGGGTCGGCTCGGTGAGGTTGGCCATGTGATCCGCCAGCAGAAAGCCGCCGACCGGGTCATCGCCGAAGCCAAGGTGACCGGCATCCCGGCCGCAGACTGGCGGGCTGAACGTGCCGATGCCGCGAGCAAGGCCAAGGGCAATTCCGAGACCGCGGGCAAACCGAAGAAGACGACCGGCGCGAAGGATGCCTCGCCCAAGACCCGGACCAAGAAGAAGACCGGGGGCAGCCGAAAAAACTAACCGCCGGCCGGGGCCCCAGGGTGTCGCGCCTGGCCTTGAGTTTCAGCATGAACGTCGGCATGCAGCGATCGGTCGTCCTGGCTCAGGCCGCGGAGGATCTCTTCGGTCAAGTGCTGCCGTGGCTCATAATGCTGCTCGTCGGCGTCGTTGTTGGCGGCGCGGGAATCTATTTGGTGCGGCGAATGCTCCAGGGCGGTCACGGCGCGCCTGGCGAAGGCTTCACGCTGGACGAGCTGCGCCGGATGCATGCGGCCGGTCAGCTCAGCGACGAGGAATTCGAGCGGGCCAAGGCGCTGATAATCGGACGCGTGGGCGGTTCCGCCTCGGCCCCGAATGAGATCGGACCTCACGACGATGATCGCGAACCGCGTGGATAGCGAGTTTCCGAAGTACTCGCTATGTATCGAGTTAGGGGAATTTGACCGGCCGACAGAGAATCGCCGACCTGCCTTTAGACGCTGCGGGCGTAGCCCGATACACTAGGGTTGGCGTAGCGCCTGGCTATAGCATGGGCTGTGGTCATCGTGTGTCGGCACGTCCCGAGTCACAGATGAGCAATTCAGCGCAGTTCGATCCGCATCATCGTCCGGAGCCGCTCGACGCAGCCGGCTCCGGCGGCGGTCGCCGTGGCTCGTCCTCGTCCAAGGGAAGCGGGTCGGGCCCCGGTTTCGGCGGCGGTAGTCGAGCCTCCGGCGGCGGTGGCAGCGGCGACGGTGGAGACAGTGGATTCCGTGGCCGGAAGGTCACCACCTGCTCCTTCTGCGGAAAGACCTCCCGTGAAGTCGGGCCCATGGTCGAAGGGCCCAACGACATTTACATCTGCTCCAACTGCACCGATCTCTGTCAGAACATCTTCCGCCAGGAGCGCCGTCGAGTCAGCAGCGCACGGCCGCTATTTACCGCGATCCCCGCGCCGCGACAGATCAAGGAGTTCCTCGATCAGTACGTCATCGGCCAGCTCCACGCCAAGAAAGCGCTGGCGGTGGCGGTGCACAACCACTACAAGCGGCTGACCCAGATCGATAACGAGGACGCCGGCGTCGAGCTGGATAAGTCCAATGTTCTGCTCATCGGCCCGACCGGCACCGGCAAGACGCTGCTGGCCAAGACGTTGTCCCGAATCCTCAACGTGCCCTTCGCCATCGGCGACGCCACCACGCTCACCGAAGCCGGCTACGTCGGAGAAGACGTCGAGAACTTGCTGTTGAAGCTGCTCCAGGCCGCTGATTACGACCGCGAAGCGGCCCAGCGCGGCATCATCTACATCGACGAGATCGACAAGATTGGCAAGACCTCCCAGAACGTCTCGATCACGCGGGACGTCTCCGGCGAGGGCGTGCAGCAGTCCCTGCTGAAGATGCTCGAGGGCGTCATCGCCAACGTGCCGCCGCAGGGCGGACGCAAGCATCCGGAACAGCAATACATCCAGATGGACACCACCCACATCCTGTTCATCTGTGGGGGATCGTTCACCGGCATCGACGACATTGTTCGCAAGCGCATCGGCCGGCGTCGTATCGGCTTCGTCGAGGGGTCCGCCGCCGTGCAGACCGAGCAACAGCAGCTCAGCGAGATTCTGGCTCAGATCACGCCCGAGGACGTCTTGGAGTTCGGGCTGATCCCCGAGCTGGTCGGTCGCCTGCCCATCATCTGCCCGCTGATGCCGCTGGCCCAGGACGCGATGGTGCAGATTCTGACCGAACCCAAGAACGCACTCATCAAGCAGTACCAGCACCTGTTCTCCCTGGAGGGAGCCCAACTGGAGTTCACCGACGATGCGCTGGAGTGCATTGCCGATCGGGCGATGACGCGCAAGACCGGGGCACGAGCCCTTCGGGCCGTCGTCGATGAATTCATGCTGGACGTCATGTATGAGCTCCCCGATGTGGATTCGGAGGGCGTCAGCTATATGGTCGACGCCGAGGCGATCGAGAACAACCTCACTTTGGCCGAGCTTCCACAACGCAAGGCCAAGGAATCGGCCTAACTCCGGCCCATCCCCGGCAATCGTGTCCCTTGTCGTTACCGGTCTTTGAGATCCGGACTCGACGCCCGCCAAAGCCCGCATCCTTGCCTTGGGCGATGCCCCCTCTATACTGCCCGGCTAAAGTTTTACCGGAACGTTGAGGACGGCCTGATGCCACGTGTTTGCTACTTCACCGGGGTCCGCACCAAAAAGGGCAACAAGCTGCGCCATCGTGGTCGGGCCAAGTACCTCGGCGGTATCGGCACGAAGGTAACGTCCTGCACCCGCCGGGCTTTCAAGCCCAATCTTCAGTCGGTGACGGCCGTGGTCGGCGGGCGTACCAAGCGCATCCAAGTCTCGACACGGGCCATCCGCCAGGGCCTCGTGGTGAAGCCGCTCAAGCGGAAATACGCCTATACGCGTCCACAGAAGCAGGCCCAATCGTCCTGAGAAACGAAGCGGTGCTAGGCTCTGTCTGATGGATCACCAGGTTGCGCTCATTGCTTGGTGGGACGGGCTTCCAGCCCGTCCGTTTGACTGTTTCAGACGGGCAAGTCTCCATAGGCGACTCGCCGAGGCGAGATGCCCGTCCCACTATCCATCAGACAGAACCTAGCCCCCACCTGGGGCCGGGCAATACGAGACCCCAGTGAGTTTGGGCCGGACAGCGAACTCGGGTCGGCGATGGCGATTGAAACTATTGTGCGGAAAATCGCAGACTCAATTTGACCTCGCCCCTAGAGGGCGTACCGTTTTCCTTAGATTTGGTCGCGCGCAAATGCCAGGGGAAAGACATCCGGCTACGCCAGCTCAGACTGGGATAACGCTGCCGGAAAGACCCAAAACCGCGGTCCGCGCGACTCGATCCCACACCAGCACCGATTTTGCCGGGTGGCCGAAGTGCCGTGACGTGAGGGCTACAGGGTCACGAGTCGTTGAATTCACGGCCACGCGGAGTGAATCGGGCTGAGCGGTCGGAATGGCTGATTTCGGGGGGCCGGCGTCAGCCGAATGCGGCGCCGATCAGGCGGTCTTGAGGAAGGATTCCCCTGCGTGCCCAGCCGGTTTGATCAATCCGACGTTGACAAGGTTCGTGATGCCACGGATCTCGTCGCGCTCATCGCAGAACAGGTCGCATTGCAACCCAAAGGGCGCGAACACGTCGGCCTCTGCCCGTTCCACGACGACCATACGCCGTCGCTGACGGTGGTGACCCATAAAGACAACGCCTTTTACAAATGTCACGCCTGCGGTGCAGCCGGCAACGCTTTCAACTTTGTGATGGACTATCACAAGATGAGCTTCCCCGAGGCGTTGCGTCACCTCGCCGAGCGAGCCGGCATCCAACTCAGCGCACGACACGCTCGCACCGGCGACGACTCGGGGACGAGCGCCGCCGCGCTCCGCAAGGCCAATGCAATGGCGGCGTCGTTCTTCCGAAAGATGCTTCAAGACCGCGAACATGGCGCGGCGACCCGGTCAGTGATCTGTGATCGACGGATCGACGAGACGATGGTCGAGGCATTTGGGCTCGGGGCCGCACCGGCGGAGTGGGACGCGCTTCTTCGCTTTGCCAAAGCTCGCAGCGTGAGCGTCGATACCATGGTGGACGCCGGGCTCCTCAAGCCGCGGCCTCACACCGACGGGCACTACGATGCGTTTCGCAATCGGCTCATCTTCCCCATCTGCGATGAGCTTGGTCGGCCTATCGCCTTCGGTGGGCGGCAACTCGACCCCGCAGACGAGCCCAAGTACCTCAATAGCGCTGAAAGTTCGATCTTCCACAAGTCTCGAACCCTGTACGGCTTGCATCTGGCGAAACGTGCAATCATCGACTCCAAACAAGCGATCGTGGCCGAGGGATACACCGATGTCATCGCCTGCCATCAGGCCGGACTTGACAACGTCGTCGGGACGCTGGGCACAGCGCTGAGCCGCGAGCACGTCCGACTGCTCAAGCGGCTGTGCGATGTTGTCGTCTTGCTCTTTGATGGTGACGCCGCCGGACAGCGCGCCGCTGATCGAGCGGTCGAGCTTTTCTTCGCTGAGTCGATTGACATCAAGATCTGCATTCTTCCCGACGGGAGCGATCCGGACGACGTCCTGAGGCAGGATGCGGGGATCGATCGCCTACGGAACGACATAACTGCGGCCGAAGATGCCCTCCCC
>JADFGE010000043.1 GCA_022567855.1 Planctomycetota bacterium
TATACCCCGCATACCCGCGATGCCCGCACGTGGAAGCGATATCGCGGCGGCATGGCGACCGACATCTGGCTGTTCAATCTCTCCGATCACACGTCAAGGAAGATCACCGATTGGGAAGGAACCGACACGCTTCCTATGTGGCACGGCGACAATTTGTACTACCTCTCGGACCGCGGCGAAGGAAACCGACTCAACATTTGGTCATACGACCTCGACAACGACGAGCACGAACAAATCACGCGCTACGCCGATTACGATGTCAAGTGGCCCTCCATCGGTCCGGGCGATCGCGGGCAAGGCGAGATCGTCTTCCAGAACGGGGCGAAGTTGTACCTTTTGGATTTGCGCACCCGCCAATCGCGCGAAGTGAGCGTGACCATTCCGGGGGCGAGGCCGACCATCCGCAACAAGCGCGTGGATGCGGCGAAGTTCGCGCGATGGTGGCAGATTTCCTCGACGGGCAAGCGAGCCGTGGTTGAAGCGCGGGGGGATGTTTGGACACTTCCGGCTGAGAACGGTTCGCCGCGCAACCTCACCCGCACGAGCGGCGTGGCCGAACGCGAGCCGAGTTGGAGCCCCGACAAGCAGTGGATCGCGTACTTCTCAGACGCCACGGGCGAGTACGAGCTTTACATAACTCAGTCCGATGGCAAAGGTGAGACGAAGCAGCTCACCTCGAACAGCGAGACGTATTACTACGACCCGATCTGGTCGCCGGACTCCGAGTACATCTTGTTTACTGACAAGGCAGCGCAACTGTACCTGCACACGATCGAGTCCGGCGAGACCAAGATCATCGACAAAGATCCGTGGGGGGCGCGCCCGCGACCGAACTGGTCGCACGACAGTCAGTGGATCACCTACGCCAGGACGGACGATAAGAAGCCGGTGCCCGCTGTGTGGCTGTACAACGTCCAGATTGATGAACATCATCAGGTAACCAGTGGCATGTTCGGCGACGCATCGCCGGTGTTTGATCGCAAGGGCGATTACTTGTACTTCGCCAGTAGCCGAACGTTCCGCCCAACGTACTCCGATGTGGATACGACCTTCATCTACAAGG
Organism: Planctomycetota bacterium; assembly: GCA_022567855.1. GTDB lineage: Bacteria > Planctomycetota > Phycisphaerae > Phycisphaerales > SM1A02 > JADFNO01. The sequence goes on from JADFGE010000043.1 coordinate 1,064, forward strand.
ACAGCCAGAATCTGATCGCGGTCCCGCTGCGCGCCGATGTCGATGCGCCGTGGCTCGCTGAGAGCGACGAAGAGGATTGGAAGGACGAAGACGAAGAAGAAGAGGCTGAAGACGAGGCAGCCGACGACGAGGACGCAGACGCCGAGGAAGCGGAGGCGGACGAGGGCGATGACGACGAGCCGGAAGCGGCAGCCGCGGACGATGGCGTCTCCGGCACGTGGGATTGCATCGTCCAAACGCCCGAAGGCGCGATCGACTTCACGCTGTCGCTTACCCTCCATGCCGACAACACCGTGACCGGTTCTGCCACCGCAGAGGGCGGAACCGGACCGGTCAACGGAACTTATGATCCAGAGGCCAAGACCTTGTCGCTTACCGTCAATCGCCCCGACGGAAGTATTGCGGTGCTCGAGCTGAAGATCGAAGGCTCGACCATGACCGGGACGGCGGACGTTGAGGGAGTTGTGCTGCAAGTCACGGCGACGCGGACTTCCGGCGGTGGGGGCGATGACGAGGATAACGACGATGAAGAGGAGGAAGCAGCCGAAACGGTCGAGATCGAGATCGAAGGCTTTGAGAGTCGCGCGTTCAAGCTGCCTGTTCCCAACGGAAGCTTCGGTCAGCTCGCGGTAAACAACAAGAACCAGCTCATCTACGCCCGGCGGGGTGACGGTGACGCCGGAATCAAGCTCTTTGATCTCAAGGATGATAAGAAAGAGGAAAAGAGCGTCGTCACCGGCGCAACCACATTCGAGATTTCAAGTGACGGAAAGAAGCTGCTCGTGATTCGCGGCAACAGCGCTACGATCCAGAAGGCCTCGGCGGGAGCCACCGGCAAGAAGGTGGTAACAGCCGGGATGAACGTTTCGATCGACCCGCGCGAAGAATGGCGGCAACTGTTCAACGAAGCGTGGCGGCTCTACCGCGACTTCTTCTACGTTGCGAACCTTCACGGCGTCGATTGGCCCGCCGTGCGCGAACACTACGCAAAGATGCTCGACGATTGCGTCACTCGTGAGGATGTCAGCTACGTCATTCGGGAGATGATCGCCGAGCTGAACGTCGGCCACGCCTACTACTTCGGCGGGGATGTCGAAACTCAACCCAGCGTTTCCGTCGGAATGCTCGGCGTGGATTGGGAGCTTGACAACGGTGCCTACCGTGTCGGCAGCATCTGCGGCGGCGCGCCGTGGGACGTTGACGCTCGCGGTCCACTCAGCGCACAGGGCATCGACGTCAACGAAGGTGACTACTTGCTTGCCGTCAACGGCGTGCCGGTTGATACGAGCAAGGACCCGTGGGCGGCCTTCGTCGGGCTGGCCGGTCGCACGATCACGATCACCGTGAGTGAGAAACCGGAGCTTGACGACGATGCGCGCGACGTTGTGGTCAAGACGATCTCCAACGAATCGAATCTCCGATATCGCGCTTGGATCGAGCACAACCGCGCCTACGTCGATGAGAAAAGCGGCGGCGAGGTCGGTTACATCTACGTGCCCAACACCGGCGTCAACGGCCAGAACGATCTGGTCCGCCAATACTTCGGTCAAATCGATAAGAAGGCGTTGATCATCGATGAGCGTTGGAACGGCGGTGGCCAGATTCCCACGCGATTCATTGAAATTCTCAATCGTCCGGTCACCAACTACTGGGCCAGGCGCGATTCCAAGGATTGGACTTGGCCGCCGGATGCGCATCATGGGCCCAAATGCATGTTGATCAACGGGCTGGCCGGTTCCGGCGGCGACTTGTTCCCCTGGTATTTCCGCCAGGCCGGCCTGGGCAAGATCATCGGCACGCGCACCTGGGGCGGCCTGGTCGGGATCTCCGGCAATCCCCGCCTCATCGACGGCGGTGCGGTCACCGTGCCCACCTTCGGCTTCTATGAAAAGGACGGCACATGGGGCATTGAGGGCCACGGTGTTGACCCGGACATCGAGGTGATCGACGATCCAGCATTGATGGTCGATGGCGGTGATCCGCAATTGGATGCTGCGATTGAATTGATGTTGGCTGAGATCGAGGCCAATCCCTATACACCGCCGACTCGGCCGACCGACCCCGATCGAAGTGGTATGGGCGTACGTGAACAGGACAAGTAGTCCCGTCGCGCCGCGATGCCTTAGTGTCTGCCCATTCGGTTCCGGATGCGGTACGCTGTTGCCATGTCCCAGCCGTCAACCGCCGCCGTACGCTCCGTCGCTGATCGTCTCTCAGCGTTCGGTTCGACCATATTCACCGAAATCAGTCGACTGGCGATCGAGCATGATGCGATCAATCTCGGCCAGGGGTTTCCGAATTTCGACGGGCCGGATTTCGTCAAGCAGGCGGCCATCAACGCGATCAAAGACGGTCACGGTCAATACGCACGGATGTTTGGGATCGCGGAGCTGAATCGTGTGATCGCCGCTCGATTCAACGCTGACGCCGGACTGGGCGTCGATCCGGATGCGGAAGTCACCGTCACGTCAGGCTGCACCGAGGCGCTGATCGCAACTTTCCTCGGATTGGTGAATCCGGAGGAGGAAGTGATTCTGTTCGAGCCGTACTACGACTCGTATCGAGCGTGTGTGGCGATGGCGGGAGCGGAGCCGAAGTTCGTGACGCTGCGCCCGCCGGACTTTGCGGTAAATGAGCAAGAGCTACGGGCGGCGTTTTCGACCAAGACGCGGGCGATTCTTGTGAATACGCCTCACAATCCAACCGGGAAAGTATTCACGACCAGCGAGTTGGAATTGATCGCCGCGTTATGTAAAGAGCACGATGCGATCGCGATCTGTGACGAGGTGTACGAGCGACTCGTCTTTGACGCTGAGCATGTTCAATTAGCGACGTTGGATGGGATGTATGAACGGACGGTGACGCTGTCGTCGTTGGGCAAGACGTTCTCGCTGACGGGCTGGAAAGTGGGGTGGGCGATCGCGCCCCCGGAATTGACCGCTGGGGTGCGGGCGGCGCATCAGTTCATAACGTTTGCGACAGCGACACCACTCCAGCACGGCGCGGTCGCCGCGCTTGAAGCGCCTGATTCCTATTACGCGGAATTCGTCGAAGCGTATCGACGAAGACGGGATGTGCTGGTGGAGGGGCTCGAGCGAATCGGGTTCGAGGTGTATGTGCCGAACGGAACGTACTTTGTGCTCGCTGACCATACGTGTTTTGGGTTTGCCGATGACGTTGCGTTTTGTCAGCACTTGATCAAGGAAGTGGGGGTGGCGGCGATTCCACCCAGCGCATTTTACCACGATCCGGCTGACGGCAAAAACCTCGTGCGGTTTGCGTTCTGCAAGGACGAGCAGACCTTGCGCGATGCGATCGGTCGGCTGGAGGCCTTACGACGGTGAGTCAACCGTTGCCGGCTGGGTCGTTCGCTTTCCCCAGCAACACACCACAAAGCTAAACACGGTCGCGACGAGCATCTTCCACGGGAAGGCAAGGGTGAAGTCGATGTTGAACCACGGCGCCCAGTGCGTCCAAGCGAAGTCTTGAAGAAGCAGAACACAGAGAAATCCAGTTGCCAGTGCGGCCGCGACGCTGACGGCATTGCCACGTCTTGTGAACAAAGCGGTACAGAATACTGCGAGTAATCCGCTGTACGCGAAGACCATCACGTTGAGGGCGAAGTCAATGAGCGTGTGTCCGCTGGCCTCTTGCCAATACACGCAGAAGCAGGCGAAAGCGCCAAGGACAAGAGCCCAAAATAGCACAGCCAACCTCGCGACCTTGAGTTCGGTCGCTGGATCAACGTTGTGATCTCCGGCCAGGGGACGGTAAAAATCAGCAACCGTGGTCGACGCCATGGCATTGAGCGCGGAATCCGTGCTGCTCATCGCAGCCGCAAACAGGCCCGCCAACATCAAGCCGCGCAAACCCAACGGCATCTCGTGAAGAATGAACTCGAGGAAGACCTTGCGGCTGTCGTCGATTTGGTACTCGACCGCGGCCGCGCCCATGACGTCCGGCTGCTGGTAGTAAACATACAGCAGCAGCCCCATGCAAAGGAACAAAAAAACGACCGGCCAAGCGATGAGGTTGGCGATGATCACCGACCAGCTACCGTGGCGTGCGCTGCGACACGTGAGCATGCGCTGGGTGAGATCTTGATCGGTGCCAAACGCGGCGAGATTGAACAGTGTGAGCCCGATGATGATGGCCCAGAAACCCCAGGGCTTGGCGAGGTCCTTGGCGGAATTTAGGTCAAAGTCGACGATGGTCAGCTTGTCGCCATCGGCCGCTCGGCGAAGCGTGTCGATAATCTCGCTGAACGAAAGGGGGATCTTCTGCCACACAAGCGCCAATGCAAACACAATGCAGGCGATATAGACGATCGCTTGAACAACGTCAGTCCAGATCACGGCACGAATACCGCCGACGAGGGTATAGGCGGCTGCGGCGGCGGCGATGATCACGATGGCCCCAATCATCGAACGAGCGGAGATATCGCCGAAGGCAATAAGTGCGAACGGGATGGCCACAATGAAGAGTCTCGCCCCGCTTGCGAAGATGCGCCCCACGATGAACATACCACTGGCGAGGCGTTGGGAGGTTGCGCCGTAATGATGGCCGATGAGTTCGTATACGCTGGTGACGTTCTGGCGGTAATAGGCGGGGATGAAGAAGATCGCGACAAGCACCACCGCCAGCAGCGCCCCGAGATTGGCGGAGAAATACGTGAGGTTTCCGTCGTAGGCCTGCTGTGGTCCCCCAACGAATGTCGCCGCTGATTGGCTTGTCGCCAAGACCGAGATGGCGACCGCCCACATGGGCATACTCCGACCGGCCAGGAAGAAGTCATTGGCATCACGGTTCTTGCGGCCGACCAGTACGCCCATCGTGATGACCAGCAGCATGTACGCCGCCAGCACCGTCCAGTCCAGCGGATGAAATGAGGCAGCGGACGCGAGAATCACGGCGTATCTCTGCGGGCCGGGTGGGTGGCTCGGTGAGGTGCAGTTGTAACGACATTGGACGAACTGTGCCGATCTTGATTGCGCGATGTCATCCACCGGCGTGCTGTTGATCGACGAGGGTGACCTGCCATCGCTGGTGGGGTTGGCCCTGGAGCGAGCCCCCGAGCGGGTGGTGCTGTGGCATGCGCGCGGGTCGGACGATGCAGCCCAGCGCCGGCTGGCGGCGGTGCAGGAACACGGCAAGGCGTTCAGCGTGCAACAGGTCGTGGTAGCTCAGGGGGCAGAGGCGGTCCCCGGCGAGTCGTCGTCCTCAGCCGTAGCGTTGGACCAGAGCGTGCGATTGCTGTCCGCCGCCGCCGCGGCCATACGATTCAACTGCCCCAGGATGGTGTGGCCGGTGCAGATCGGCTCAAACTCGTCTCGAATCTGCCAGACCGTTCAGCGGGCCAACCTGGTGGTCGCGCTGGCCGAAATCGGGGCCCAGAAGAATTCGCTGATGATCGATGTGCCGCTGATCGATCTGGGCGAAACGCAGATCGTGGACCTCGCGGTCGACCAGGGCGTGTTGGAGCTGGCGTTCTGGCCCTGCGAGACGGGAACGCAGGACGTGCCTTGCGGCGCCTGTGCGGGGTGCCGACGGTGGTCCGCGGGCTTTGACGACCGGGGCCAACCCTGGCCGTGGGCGGCCGAAGCGGTGGCGGCCGGCTAACCCCGGCGGTCCCCGAATCGCCGCCCGAACTTTCCAGTCTGTCCCTGACTTGGCAAACGCATTTCGTGCGATAGAATCCCCGACTCGCACCAGAGAGGATTTTCCACGATGTATGCCGTCATAGAGGACAGTGGTACCCAGATAAAGGTCGCCCCCGGCGATGTGATCGACATCGACCTGCGCGATCTGGGCGCCAAAAAGAAGAAGATCAAGTTCGATCGTGTGCTGGTCGTCGGCGATGACCAGGGCGATTCGGCCGCGTCAGTCGGCACCCCGTACGTCGATGGGGCCTCAGTCACCGCTGAGGTGCTGGAGGAAATCAAGGGCCAGAAAATCGACGTGATCAAGTTCAAGCGCCGCAAGGGCTATCGCCGCAAGACGGGTCATCGACAGCGCTACCTGCGAATCAAGATCGAGAAGATCGACGGGCCCAAGTCCAGCAGCTAATCAACAGGAATCAGCTTTCGGCTGGGCGGAGCATCATTCCTCTGCGAGCCGTGCGATGCGCCTGTCGATCGGTGTTGAAGCGTCGGTCCTGCGGTTGGATCCGAGGGCCTCGTTTACAAGGCGGCGCAGCGCGGCGGAGAGTTGCCGTGCTCGCTGGTTATTATGAGTTGCGGTGAAAGAACCGGTCAGCTTTGCCGGGGACAGCAGATCGACAAACCCGTCCGTTGATTCCAATAGGTTTAACGAACCGTCGCGCAGCCAGACCGTGAGCGACCGCCCGCTTGCATCACCCTCCGGCAGCGCAAAGCCCGCCCCGGCGTACACCCCCAGCTCGCCGTCGACGACGATGACGTACTGAATGCTGACGTTCGTGGCGGAGGAGTCCATCGGCGTCGCCCCAGGTTTCGGCACCCACAACAGATCAACCCGCACCACTTGCCCTTGGCTGAACTGGCCACTGAGCAGTTGATCCAACCCGACATCGGACAGGATGAACGAGGTCTCCACCGAGTTGCCGTCTGCATAGAACGCGGTGATGTACTCGCCTTCCAACGCGACCGGATCGTCGCCCAGCGATTGGGCGCGAAGCGATCCATGCTGTACCGGCCCGACACAGCCTGCTCCGGCCCAAAGCAGCAGAAGGCTCATCGACAGGCCAAGGCCCTTGATGGTCATTGAGGTTGCAGTCGGCGTTAACGCGCCCACAGGTCGTCCTCTACAAATCGTTTATGCTCTCGGCGCTACCCCCAGCCGGCGAGAGTTCGTCAATGGTCTGCGGCTCCTCGTCCTCGGTTCGGGGCGGTGGGGCGGAGATCTCCGAATCGATGCCTAGACAGGCCAAGCTGTCGCGCTCGACGATCGATCGAATCGACGCGCGGGCGATCGAAGGCAGTTGCGTGCCGTGGCTGAAGGCATTGACGGTATACAGTGACTCAATCGCTCGGGCGGGTGTTTCCAATGGGAAGCCCGAGCCAAAGAGCAGACGATCCATGACCCCGAGGCTGGAAGCGCTGAGCAAGGCGTTGTACAACTGCCACGGGCGCGACGCGACGCCGGAGATGTCGGCGAAGACACGCTCATGTTTGCCCAACAGCAGCAATGCTTCGTCAATCCAGGGATGGCCGAGTTGGCTGATGACGATGGGTAGTGTCGGCAGGGCGCGGGCGACTTCGTCCCACGCGCCTGGCCGGGCAAACTCGAGCTCGGCGGCGGGCGTCAGCGGCGGCTGCATCGTCACGAACACGGGAAGAGAAAGCTCCGCACAACGCTCGTAGACGCGCATCGCCTCCGAGTGGGCCGGGTGGAAGCCTTGGCAGGCCGGCGAGACCGCGACCCCAACCAACCCCAGGCCAACCGCCGCGTCGATCTGATCCAGCGCATCCCCGCTCAGCGGATCGACCCCGGCCACTCCAACCCGTCGGCGGGGGTCCTTGGCCACAAACTCCGCGACGAACTCATCGGGAATCCGAGCCCCGAGCCGTTCTGATCGAAATCCAAGTACGACCGCCCCGTCCACGCAGGCCATGGCCCGCTCATGGGCGATGGGGGTGCCCTCAAGCGGATCGGCGCCCGCCATCACAGGCCGCGCGCGGATCTGGGCCGCCAGATCACAGCCGAGCTGCTCCAGATTCGCCCAGACTTGCGTGTGAAGATCGATGATCATGGCTATCCATCCCAACCGGGTCGTAGCGGTGCATATGGTACCGTTCCCCCAGGGTGGGGTACAAGCATAGTGCGGATATCGAGCTTCGGAGGTCCGCGGAGACCCACAGGTCTGGTGGCCCCGGCGGAGTATGAGCCGCAAGCGACCGTCTAGCCGCGGTGGGCTGAGCCGACCGGCCGTCACGGCCCGAGGTGCGGCGCCGCGTCCCGGGCGAAGCGACGAACTTGCTTCTTGTACTCGGGGTTGCCTTGGGTGTAGGCGTACTCACCCGCCAGCAGCCCGCGCACGGTCTTGATCCGTCGCTTGGGATCTGGGTGCGTTGAGAGGATTTCCAATTGGCGCGAGCCCTCGCTCGCCTCGGCAAGTACCTCAAGCACCTCAAGCATCCCGTGCGGATCGTACTTGGCCCGGGTCATGTACTTGAGGCCCTGGGCATCCGCCTCCTGCTCCTGATCGCGATTGAACTTCAAAAGCGTGCCCTGGCTGATCATCTTTGCCGCAAGCACAGCGAGCTGTGAGTCGGTTCCGCGACCAATACCGCCGACCGCGAGTTCCGCTGCGACAACCTGGCTCAGCCGTTCGTCAACATGCCGGGCCGTCACGTGACCAATCTCGTGGCCGAGCACACCCGCAACCTGCGCCTCGTTGTCGAACTTGGCCAGGAGCCCGCGGCTCACGAAGACATGACCGCCGGGCAACGCGAACGCGTTGAGAATCTCCGAGTCCAATACGATGAACTCCCACTTGATGTGGGCGTACTCGGGCTCGACTTGCGCAGCGACACGCCGCCCGACACGAGTGACAAACGCGCGGAGGACCTCGGATTCGACTTCGCCGCCGTATTGCTCGACCAGCTCCGGCTTGGCCGCCGCGCCCATCGCGCTAACCTTGTCAGCCGAGATCAGGATCAGTTGGCTTCGACCGGTCGCAGGATTCGTTTTACAGGCGCTGATCGCGCCGCACGAGACGATGAGAATAAGGACGAGTAATCGGCGCATGACAATCTCCATCGTGGACCGCGAGGCGGCGGGTATGATCCCAATCATATGACCCGCCGGACGTCATCTTCTTCGGATGTCGCGTGGTCTGCAAATGACTTGACCGGCGATCCGCATCAGGCGCCCGACAAGGCGGTTCGGGTACAGCGGATGTTCGCAGCGATCGCTCATCGCTACGATCTGAACAACCGCGTTCACTCGCTGTGGCGAGATCAGGCGTGGCGGCGAGCTGCGGTCGCGCTTTGCCGGGTGAAGCCGACGGACCACGTGCTGGATGCCGCCTGTGGCACGGGCGACTTGGCCGAAGCGTTTGCCGCCGCCGGGGCGGGCGCGGTGGTCGGCGCGGATTTCACCGCACCAATGCTGACGCTGGCTCGACGCAAAGCCGAACGAGTCCGCCGCCGCGCGGGGATTATCTCGCCGCGCTACGTCCAAGCTGACGTCATGGATCTTCCGTTTGAGGACGCCGGTTTCGACATCGTCTCGATCGCGTTCGGCATTCGCAATGTCACAACCCCGGCGACGGCACTGGGCGAGTTTCGGCGCGTCCTGCGTCCAGGCGGACGAATTGTAATCCTCGAGTTTAGCCACCCGACGAATCGCGTGTTGCGCTTGATCAACTCGATCTACTGCGGTCACATCATGCCATTCAGTGCGACGATGCTCTCCGGCGATCGGTCCGGCGCTTATCGCTACCTTCCAAAGTCCGTCGCGACGTTCGCCGACCGCCAAGCGCTTGTCGCGATGTTGGCCGATGCGGGTTTCGCCGACATCACCCAGCACCCGATGACGTTCGGCGTGTGCGTCGCATACGTTGGACACGTCCCGGCATAGGTTGCCTGGGCACTGTCCGAGAATCAGCCTGGCACTTATCGGGCGGTGATGATGACGTTTGACGCCCAAGCTGCGGGTCGACGGCGTCCGATATGGGCCGACGCAAGGCGACCTCGTGAATTCTCCAGGTCAACGCCGGTTGGGTTCGATGACGAACTCCACGACTGATCCGCTGCGCGCAGGCTAATCGGTCGCGCAAGAAAGCGCATACCCGCGACTGGAGTCGCTCACGGCCGGGAAGGCCGCATACCTTGGAGGCAGTAACGTGGACCAGGAACTTCTTGTCGAACACTTGTTTCAAACGCTGATCTCGGGCGACCGAGTCAGCGCTCGCAGGATCGTGCAGGAAATCCTCAACGAAGGAATCTCGCCGGAGCAGATCACGCACGAGGTGTACTGGCCGGTCCTGGAGATGATCAACACTCTTTTCCGCGCTGATCAACTCAGCACGCTCGCGCACCATTATGGCATCAGGCTGCTGCGCAGCCTCGTGGATCAGGCGCAGGTTCGGTATTCCCAACAGCCGGCGCGCAGGCGCAGAATCGTCAGTTTCTGTGGGACGAGCGAGGCGGACGAGTTGGCGGGGCAACTTGTCGCGGATCTACTCGAAGCCGACGGATACGAAATCTACTTCGGTGGGGGAGGCGTCGCGAACGATGAGATCCTCGCCGAGGTCGGGGAACGAAATCCCGACGTCCTGCTGATGTTCGCCTCCGGCCCGAGTGATGCCCCGAATATCCGACAGTTGATCGATTCGATCCGAAGCGTCGGCGCCTGTCCGGAGATGCAGATCGTGGTGGGGGGCGGCGTGTTCAACCGGGCCGAAGGTTTGGCCGAGGAAATCGGCGCCGACTTGTGGGCCAAGGATCCCGCCACGTTGATCGGCAAGCTCGCCAGCGAGACCGACCGCCGCGCCACGCCCGAGCAACACACCGTCGGCCGCCACCGCCGCATCAAGAAGACCGCGGCCGCCTAAGACGTTGCTTTATCCGACATTTCCCATTCGACCTTCGCCCGGCTCCACCGCCGGGCTTTTTCTTCGACCACGAGTGTAACACTCTCACCCCGCCCCCGGAGCCCCAAGTTCCTGTCGCTTACTTCTGACCGGAATTGACGGAGACCGGCCGAGTCCGATTGAGATATTTGCCGTTGACCTACGCTCTTGTCTCAGGGGCATTGAGGATCGCATGCCCGCGTGCCAAGCAGCGTGAACCCATGTCAGCGATCGTATTCACGATCCTCCGGATTGCCTTGTCGCCTGCTGGGTCCGCAGGAAATCGACAAGCGCACGAATGTGTGCGTCCTGCGGGCTCAAACTCGCCGCCTTTTCTGCGCTTTGAATTGCTTCGTTCAGTCGGCCAAGCCCACCCAGCGCTGCGGCGCGCGATTTGTGGGCGGCTGCATACGCACCGTCCAGTTCGATCGCCTCATCGGCGCGCGACAGCGCTCTGGGAAAGTCCTTGTGGAAGAGGGCGATCACCGAGAAGACTTGAGAACAGCGAGGGGTCCCGCCCGACGCCGCCAGAGCGGTCTCGGCGACTGTGTTTGCGTCATCCAGACGCCCGGCGGCAACGTACGCTTCGGCCAGGTCGAGCTTGTGAGAGATCTTCTGCGGTTCCCGCTGCATGAGCGATTCAAGTGTCCTGATCAGGGCTGGCCAGTCGTCTCGGGCGTGTTGGGTCGTGGCCAGTATCGACAGCCAGGTCGTTG
>JADFGE010000336.1 GCA_022567855.1 Planctomycetota bacterium
GGCAAGCCGGAATTCGTATTCGAGGTGAAACGGTCGATTAGCCAGCGTACGGTGCGCGACCAAGCACGGCGCCAAGCCTTTGATTATGCTGCACGAACAGGCGCGAGATTCGTGATCCTTACCGATTCTGATCGGTACGAGATCTATGATCGGCAGGCAGGGCTTGATCACGACTCGATGCTCATGGGTTCGTTTCAACTGACAAAGTTTCGCCGGGAAGATGTTGCGATGCTGGATGAGCTCCGCCCGACGGCCGGAACACCCTGATCTTTCGCCAGGGAGTTGGGCGGATGCTAGCCCAGACCACGGTCGAAAGGATTGCCGCGACGAATGCGGTCGGCCGTGTCGCGCGCAGGCTATGATCCATCGATGAAGATCAACGGGCTCGACATTCCGGATGACAAGCTCGCCGACTTCTGTCAGCGATGGAAGATCATGGAACTGGCGCTGTTCGGCTCCGTGCTGAGGGACGATTTCGGGCCCGATAGCGATGTGGATGTTCTGGTTGAGCTGGCGCCCGACCATGGGCTGGGTCTGTACGACCTGATCGATATGGAGCAGGAGCTGCGCGGCATCTTCGGTCGCGATGTTGATCTGGTCACCAAGGGCGGACTCCGCAATCCATTCAGGCGACATGAGATTCTCAGTACCCGGCAGGTGGTTTATGCCGCTTGAGTCCGCGGACGACGGGTTCTTGTGGGACATGTGGGACGCCGCCACCGCCGTTGCACAGATGGTTGCCGGTATGACCTTGCAGGAGTATCGGGGCGATCGAAGAACCTGGCGGGCGGTTGAGCGCGAGGTCGAGATCATCGGCGAAGCGGCCCGCAGCATCTCCGATCAGTTCAAGAAACCTCACCCACACATCCCCTGGTCCAAGATCATCGCCCAGCGACACAAGCTCGCCCACGCGTACGCTGAGATTCAGGATGACATCATCTGGACCGTCGCCACGGTCCACATTCCCGAGCTGATCGCTCAGCTTGAGCCGCTTGTAGCGCAGCCTCCCACGGACGATCAATAATCAAAACGACATTGTTTCGCTACCGATCCATGCCCCAAACGCTCGTCGAGAAAATCGCCACTCGCTACGCCGCCCCCGGAACGCTCGAGCCCGGGCAGAGGGCCTATGCCGGGGATTTTCTCAATATCCGCCCCAAGCACATTATGACGCACGACAACACGTCGGCCGTCATGAACAAGTTCGCCAACATCGGCGCCACGTCGATCTTTGACGCAAAGCAGCCGATCTTTGCGATCGATCACGACATCCAAAACACGACGCCTGAGAACCTCGGCAAGTACGCCAGGATCGAAGCGTTTGCGCGCGAACATGGCATCGATTTCTACCCGGCCGGCACGGGCATCAGTCACCAGGTCATGGTCGAGCAAGGCTACGTCACCCCCGGAAGTCTTGTCGTCGGCAGTGATTCACATTCGAATCTCTACGGTGCGGTCAATGCGCTGGGGACGCCGGTCGTGCGCACCGATGCTGCGTGCATTTGGGCGACGGGTCAAACGTGGTGGCAGGTTCCCCCAATCGCGCGCGTCAACCTCACCGGCAAATTACTTCCGGGGGTCGTGGGCAAGGACGTCATTATCGCCCTGTGCGGCGTGTTCAATCACGATGAAGTGCTGAACATGATCGTTGAATTTGTCGGCGACGGCATTGCGTGCCTCTCGATGGATCAACGCCTCAGCATTGCCAACATGACCACCGAATGGGGAGCATTAGGCGGCGTGTTCCCGTTCGATGAACTCCTGCGCGAGTATCTTTATTGTCGAGCGGAGTACTTGTCTGCCAAGAACACCCCGCGCTATACGCACGGCGATGTTGATCGCTGGTTCGCCGAAAGGCTCGAACCCGATTCCAGCGCGCAGTATGCCGTGGATTTGACGCTCGATTTGGCGACGGTGATTCCACATGTTTCAGGACCGGATCATGTGAAGGTGATGCACGCGCTGCCGGAGATCCAAAAGCAGCGCATCAAGATCGACAAGGCGTATCTGCTGAGTTGTGTCAATGCGCGCTTGGAAGACCTCAAAGAAGCAGCGGCGATTGTCGAGGGCAAGACGATCGCTGAGGGCGTCGAGTTCTACGTTGCCGCCGCTTCAGCTGAGGTGCAGCGGCAAGCTGAGAACGATGGATTCTGGCAAACGCTGATTGACGCAGGCGCGATTGCATTGCCCAGCGGATGTGGTCCCTGCATCGGCCTTGGGCGAGGCACGCTCGAGCCGGGTGAGGTCTGCATCAGCGCTACCAATCGTAACTTCCGCGGGCGAATGGGCTCGCGCGATGCGAAGGCGTATCTGGGCAGCCCTGCCGTCGTCGCCGCCTCAGCGATTGCCGGCTACATCTGCTCGCCGCATGAATATGAGAATCTCAAGCCCACCTTCTCGATCAAAGTTCACGATCAGAAACGCGAAGTGAGCGCCGTTGATATTTTAGCGGGGTTTCCCCAAACGATGACCGGCCGATCGCTCCTGCTCCCCGTCGACAACCTCAACACCGATGGCATCTACTCCGGCAAGCTCACCTATCGCGATGATGTGAGTGAACAGGAAATGGCGGCGGCGGCAATGGCCAACTACGACCCGCAGTTCAATGATATCGCGCGCGAAGGCGACATCATCGTGGCCGGGCGAAACTTCGGCACGGGCTCCTCGCGCGAGCAAGCCGCCACCTGCCTCAAACTTCGCGGCATCCAATGCATCATCGCGGCATCGTTCAGCCAAACGTATAAACGCAACGCATTTAATAACGGGTTTTTGGTTATGGAGAGTCCGGAGTTGTATGAAGCGATGCTTGCGCGATCATCTTCCCCTCTCCCTCTGGGAGAGGGTGGCGAGCGCAGCGAGACGGGTGAGGGTTCTTTAAGATTGCAATCGACGCGTCCATCAACAGAAGAGACAAAAAGACCCTCACCCCCAACCCCTCTCCCAGGGGGGAGTAAGAACACTATCCCCGGTCCGCAGATCACGATCGACTTCGCCGCATCGACGATCACTATGCAAGAAACTGAATATCCCTTTGCGCCCCTTAGTACCGTGGCCCAAGAACTCATCATCGCCGGTGGCGCGGAGCACTTGGTGAAACTGCAACTCGG
>JADFGE010000044.1 GCA_022567855.1 Planctomycetota bacterium
TAGCACTGAGGACGATGTCCAGGCCCTGCGAGGGCTGGCAGCGAATCGGGTGCGACCCGGTTCACAACCTCCAACGATTGCCGTGATGATCGAGCGGGCCTCATGGCGGGGTAGCGCCGGACTGTTGCGCGATGTCGTCGGCAGTATCGGTGACAATGAGATCGTCGTGGCCGTTGAGGCGCACTGCCTGCCGCCACCATCGCTGGAGCCCCTGCTCCACGCGCTCAACGGTGAAGTTCAGGCTGTCGTGGGTGCGGGCGCCGAGGATGAGCCAGCAGGGGTCTACGCGTTCCGGCATGCCGCACTCAACTCGGTTCGACCGATTGGCTACGTCGACCTGAAGGAGCAACTGCTCCCAGCACTCTATTCACAAGGAACGCCCGTTCGGCTTGTGCGCATTGGCGAGCACGTTATTCGTTTGCGAGACCAGATCGGCTATCTCGATGCCGTCAGCACGAGTCTGAACGGCATGGGGCCAGCAACAATGGTGTCGCGGCGCTCATCAGAGGCGATGATTGCGCGCTCAGCGCGCATTGTAAGCGGCTCTATTGTGGAAAGCGACGCTGTTATCGAGGCTCAAGCCATCATCCACGGAAGTATCGTGCTCAGCGGAGCGGTGGTGGAAAGCGGGGCGATAGTCAGCCGAAGCATCGTGGGTCCTGGAGCGGTGGTTCCGGCGGGAGCGCGGCTTATTGCCTCCTATCAGCGTGGCAACGACTCTGTTCGGGCGAAGGCGGTAGCCATCTGAATCTTGGAAACATTGGTTTGTTTGACGTTCAACTACAAGAAGCGAGTTCTCGATTGTGAGAGCGAGAAACGAGGGAACGGCTTGGGGGCCCGGCACGTTTGCTGTCTTGGCCAGCCTGCTCGGGCTGGGGCTATGGATGCAGCGTCAACCTCTGCTTGATATCCTCGACATCGCCGGGCGTGACCAGGAACAGACCTACATCCTGCTCGTCCCCTTCGTTGCCGCGTGGCTGCTATGGCTGCGGCGAAGCCGGTTCCGCTACATACGGTTTCGGCCGAGCTTTACAGGACCGGCAGCAGTCATCCTTGGCAGCTTGATGAGTTGGTGGGGGTTCGAATCGGGGACACAGATCGCTTGGCATGCCGGCGCCGGTCTTGCCTTGGTGGGCGTCGTGCTAAGCATGACAGGACTCGAACCGTTACGTCAGTTCGCTCCGGTCTTTGGGGTCTTGGTGCTTGCCCTACCGGTGCCCGGAGTGTTGCGCCAGGCCATCGCGCTCCCCCTTCAGACGATGGCCACGGTGGTGACACATTCAATGCTGGAGCTGTGTGGAGTGGCCGCCACCCGTTATGCAAATATGCTGGTCATCAACGGGCAGGAGATCGCCGTCGGCGAAGCCTGCAACGGATTACGCATGGTGTTTGCTTTTACACTGGTCGTGTACGCGTTTGCATTCAGTGTACCCCTGAAGCTTTCCACTCGAGTGATCCTGATCGCTCTCAGTCCGATCATGGCCCTGGTCTGCAACGTGATTCGATTGGTGCCGACGAGCGTTTTCTATGGGTACGGCACGGCGAGTGGCGCCGAGTGGTTCCACACTATGACCGGCTGGCTTATGCTGCCCGTGGCTTTGGTGATCCTGGTGCGGCTGTTGCGCCTGCTCACGTGGCTCGAACTTCCGGTGGCACAATTCAGATTGGCCAATCAATGATCCGCCGCCTCGTAGCCCCGAAGTTCCTGAGGTATACCGCTCCGTTGATGACGGCCGGCTTGCTCCCTGCCCTGGCAATCATGTTCCCGAACAGCACAAGAGTTGACTCAGCAACGCTCATAAAACTTGAAGCAGTCAGGCAGGCGGTGATGGCGGTGCCGTATCGGGTCGGTCGTTGGACGAGTATCAAAATCGATATCCCAGTAGCTGCCATCGAACTCCTCCATCCCAATGCCATTCTCAGTCGGCGATTCGAGCCGATCGATGGAGGACCCTCGATCACCCTTTTACTTGTTCACTGTACTGACGCTCGCGATATGGGCGGACATTACCCACCGAAGTGTTACCCCAGCGCGGGATGGAAGTTGGTTTCCAGCCGCCGTGACTCACTCACGCTCAAGGATAAGGATCTCCCCGTCGCCGTGTACACGTTCAGCCGGTTCAGCGAGATCGGTATAGAGAACCGAATTCGTATTCTGAACACGTTCGTGTTGCCGGACGGGTCTTTGACGCCAGAGCTGGACGACATCAGCAAACTAGCGGATCGTGTGAATGTGGCGTCGTTGGGTGTCGCTCAACTCCAAATCGTTTCATCGCTGACCGTGAGCGACGAGACGGCGCTCTCCGAGGCGAACGAACTGTTGGAGGCTTTGCCGGGCCTGCTTAGAGCCCTTGACGTATGGAAAGAAGGTGATGATGATGCCTGAAGATCGCGAAAAGGCGGTTGTGCTTTCACCGCCAGTCATGAACTATGATCATGCAGTGCCGTTCGAAGACGGAAGCGCCGGGAGCCTGTGGACTGTCGTCGATAATCGGCTCCGAGGCCGCTGGCGATCGGCTTTGATTACCGGGATCGTCCTTGGCACGCTCTTAGGCGTAGCGGCATACTTCTCTACGGTACCAAAGTACCAAAGCGCCGGATTGATCCGGATCGCGCCGATGATCTCGCCGATCTTGCGCGCGACGCCGGAGACTGGATTGCTGCCGATGTATCAGAACTTCGTTCAGACCCAGGCCCAGTTGCTTTTGAGTCGTCGCGTTCTGGCCAACGCCCTTGAGGATGACACGCTTTCATCGTTGCCGTGGGCCCAACGACCAGGTGTCCTTCGAGTTCTGGAGAAACAACTGCAGGTGGAGGCTAAACGCGGCACCGAGCTGATTGAAGTTCGGTTCGATGCGGACTCTCCGGATGTCGCTCAGGCGGTTGTCAATGCTGTCATCAAATCCTACGACGACATCTACGGATCCGGTAGGGACGGAGCAGCAAAGAC
This sequence comes from Planctomycetota bacterium, assembly GCA_022567855.1. GTDB lineage: Bacteria > Planctomycetota > Phycisphaerae > Phycisphaerales > SM1A02 > JADFNO01. The sequence goes on from JADFGE010000044.1 coordinate 2,951, forward strand.
GCTGCGAACACTGCGCCTGCGCGAGGGTGATCTGAAACGGCAACGTGTCGATATGCGCAACCAGATTCAAGAGTTGATCCGAAACGCGGAATACGGCGCCGGTGATCTAGGGCGACTGTTGGAAAGCAGGTACGCGCGGCTCGGGCAGATCGAGTACGACATCGAAGCGGTGGAAGAAGTCCTCTTACGAACACCGTCGCCGGACCAGACTGCGGATCCCCACGCGTCAGCATTGAGCGGGACGGTAGCCCAACAACAGCTGGACGCTTTTGACCCCCAGCTGGCTGATTTGCGTCAGGTGCGGAACGCTCTTCGAATTCGGTTCGAACTGGCCAAGGTCCGATGGAAACCCACCTACCAAGCATACATCCGGCTCGAAAGGGAACTCCGCGAGTTCGAGCAGCTCGTCGCCGAGCGGGAGAAGATTGTGCTTGTCAAGTGGGAAGCCGCCCGTGAGCAAGGCCTCGTCGAGGCTCTAATCATCGGCGCGGCCCGCTCTCATGAGGAGCTTGAGCGCGAGCTGCAAAGGCTGTCGGAGAAGGCCGATGTGTACCGCATACAGATCCACCAAGCGGTGACCGAGCAAAATGCTCTGGAGTTACTTCGAGATGAAGCTGACGACATCAAGCGCAATCTGGCCGAAGTGGCCGAGCGAATCAAATACCTGGTAATCGAGCAGCAATCTGGTCGCACCGGGAGAATCAGTATCGCGGCTCTGGGAGAAAGGCCGGTGGCTCCCTCGAGTGACCGTCGCCGCAAACTCGCAGCGGTGGGCGCCGTCGGCGGCTTCGCCCTGACCTTCGGGTTGTTCTTTTTCGTTAGTGCGATTGACCGCCGGGCCTACGCCTCCGCGCAAATCACCGATCGGCGCGCCGGATTGCGCTGCCTGGGTGTACTGCCCGATTTGCGCAGAGGCATCGTGGACGAGCAGTCTTGTGCGGTGGCTGCTCACTGTGCGCACCAGATTCGCAATCACATCGAGGCTATGCGCGATCAGAAGGCGAGCTTTGTACTTGGCGTGAGCAGTCCATACCAGGGCGACGGAAAAACGAGCATCGTCCTCGCGCTGGGCTGGTCGTACGCTTCCGCTGGCCATCGGACCGTTCTTGTAGATTGCGACATTTCGGGTCAGAGCTTGACTTCGCAATTGGGTCACAGTGGTCAACCGGGACTCAAGGAAGTTTTGCGCTCGGGGCGAGTCGACGGGGAGTTGGTTTCGCTGACCGTTCCCAATCTCAGCCTTTTGCCAGTCGGTGCCAGCGCGACGTATGGGCCGGAGGCGATTCGCCAGGACGACCTGGAGGAACTATTCGCCCAGCTGCGGGCCAGGTTCGACGTGATCCTTGTCGATACAGGGCCGCTCCTGGCCAGCCTGGAAGCTCTTCCCGTCGCGTCTGCTGCTGATGCCGTGCTGCTGTCGGTTCGCCGGGGCAGGCGGCGCTCGCGACTGGAAGAATGCATCAAGGACCTTGAAACCATCGGAACGGCCTGCTTCGGGGTTGTCCTGAATTACGCTGCAACCTCAGACTGCGATCGCTATGTGTCTGGGTCCTCTCTCACCCGAGCACGCCCTGCAGGAGATGACGGGGACACGGACGACTCGGCAGGCGCCGACAACGGCGTTACGCTCGGCGCCTCGATCAGCAGCGACAATGCGCTGGTTCACGCGATGGAATCCGCGTTGCGGCATCACTGGCCTGACGACTGACGCCGCCAAGGACAACAAGACAGAACCGAATGCAAGTCGTCGAGCGACCAGAAGCGTCGTCCGTCTCGTGCCGCACCAATGGTGTGACCGTGTGGGGTCTGACCGCGCGCGAACTCCACGACGCCTATTGGCGTGCCCGGGGAGTAGACTGCGTCCGGCGCGGGACGATCCGACCCACGCAACGCGCCGCGGAACTGTATCTCCTCATGGAGCCGGGCCAACTGGTCCTCTTCGATCTTGCCAAGCTCATCGATCGGCTCATCTGGCGAAAGGCAGCAGTTACGCGCTTGCGGGTTGTTGATGAGGACGGTGAGCCCTACCGCGAGCGGGTCGTTATTGATGAGCACGGCCTGGTTACAAAAATCGAACGCGTGTATCGACGTCGGGCCCGATGTGCCTATCGGGTCATGTTGACCGCGAGCCGAACGATCGCCGAAACATGGGCGGCCGCATCGAGCCGGCGTGCCGGGTGGGACCAGGTCCGACGGTCTGTCGCTTGGTCGAAGCTAGATCATTGGCGTTGTTCTGGCCGGTGCTTTTCCGAAGGCAATGCCAAAGAGGAAGGATCCTTGATCAGTGAGTTGGTGGCGACTTGGCCTGATCCGGCGCGTGTCGTCGACGGGATCGAGCAGATCGCTGACGGCGTCTGGGCGAGAGCTGGCGCTGAGTTCGCCCGCGACGCAGATGTTATTGGTCCGATCTGGCTTGGAAACGGTGATGCCGTCGAGCCGGGCGCATGCGTGGTTGGGCCGACCTGGATGGCGGATCAACAGTCGAGCGTTGGTTGGGATAGGGCTGAACCCGGGGTCCGCGATATCCACGATGTCGATCTTGGGGACATCCCCAAGGATGTCCAGGAGTTGCCCAAGCCGAACTTCGGCAGCGGCGCTGCCAAGCGAATCTTCGACATCGTTATGAGCACCGTTGTCATCCTGCTGGCTGCACCGTTGTTCGCGACCGTCGCGATCTGCATCTTGTTGGACGATGGGCGGCCGGTGTTCTTTGGGCATGTACGTCAATCTCGAGGTGGGCGACTTTTCCGGTGCTTGAAATTCCGCACGATGAGTCGTGAAGCGGAAAGGATTGTAACTGAGCTTGCTGACCTGAACCTCTGTGACGGCCCGCAGGTGTTGATCAAGAATGATCCCCGTATCACACGGGTCGGCGCCATCTTACGTCGTTTTCAGATCGACGAGTTCCCTCAGTTCTTCAACGTTCTGCGCGGTCAGATGAGCATCGTCGGCCCGCGGCCGAGTCCGGATCAAGAAAACCAGTACTGCCCGGCGTGGCGCGACGTGCGGCTCAGCGTTCGCCCTGGGATCACCGGCCTCTGGCAGATTCGGCGGACACGTGCGCCGGGCGAAGATTTCCAGGAGTGGATCAGGTACGACATGGAGTACGTTCGTCGGGCCAGCTTCTGGTTCGATCTGAAAGTCTGCTTCCAAACTGCGTGGGTGCTGTTGCGGGGGAGTCGAGCCTGATGCGTTTTAGCCGGCGATCCAAACGGCGTGCGCTCGTGCTCGCGGTGGTTATCGGTGTGGGAGTATGCGGGATCTGGGGATGGCGGCTCATCAGGAACGCGCAGATAGAGCGCCTGGTAAATGACGCTCGCATCCAAGGTATGGAGGCCTACGGCGAAGGAGACTATGAAACAGCCTTGGGCAGGCTCAGCTACTACCTGACGTACCGCAAACGTGATGTGGAGATCCTGCTCGCTTTCGCTCACGCTCGCTCGAAGGTTCCCAGTGTCAACAACGGCCACCTGCGGGAGGCAGTACAGCGGTATCACGTGGTGCTGCGCATGCACTCCGAAAACCGTGAGGCGCTGGAGCACCTGCTCGTGCTTTACCGCCGGCTTGGCCACCGTGTCGAGGGCTCGGATGTAGCGGATCGAATCATTGCGCTTGAGCCTGATCACATTGATGCCTGGTCGATGAAAGCCGCCGCTGCATTCCAGCAGGGGCGATTCAACCAGACAGCCGACATCGCCCGGAAGCTCTGCGAGCTCGAACCTCGGAAGATCGGCTGGCGACTTCTCTACGTCAAGTGCCTACAACGGCAGGATGTCGACGAACGCGCCGTCCTCGACGTGTGTGATGAATGGATCGCCGAGGACGAGCGTGACGGCCGCTTCCGGCTGCTCAAGGTAGAGGTTCTGGCTGAATACGGTCACCTGCAACAAGCCAAAGAGGAGCTGGTTGAGGCGGTCAAGCTTGGAGCTGATTCCCAAGAAGTGCTTGAGGCTATGGTGGAGATGCTCGAGCTGATGGGCTTGCGGAAACTCGCCGAAGAGCTTCTGGCCGAAGAACGATCAAGGTTCCCCAACGAACCTTGGGTCTTCGAAACGGCGATACGTCGGCTCTGGCAAGCGTTGCAAATCGAAGACGCATTGGAAGTGCTCGCACAAGCCGAGGAGACCTTTGGCGCCAATCAGATCAACCTTCTCCGGTGGCGGGCTTTGCTGCACACGGTTTGGGGCGAGCGTGACGAGGCGAACAAGGCGCTTGAAAAACTATCGAGCCTAGCCGAAGCAAGCCCATCGGTGGATCGGGACGCCAGTCGCGGCTGGGTGGAGGCGATCCGTGCCAGTCAGTACGTTTCCGAATCGAACTGGCTTGATGCCCTTGCATCGTATGAGCGAGCGCTTGCACTTGAACCCAACGACGCTGTCCTCCAGTATCTTCTAGCAGAAGCGTATCAAGGAGTTGGCGAGCATGATCTCGCACTCTCAATTCTAGAGCGCGCGGAACGGCTCGATCGCTATTGGATGGCGACACAACTTGCTCAGGCCGAATCGTTTCTTGCTCTTGGCCGCCACGCGGATGCCTTGGAGGCGCTGAGGAAAGTCATCCGGCGGGCGCCGAATGCCGGCCTGCGCGCCTACCTTCTCCTGGCGAAGGCGTGGCTTGCACTAGACATCGCCCCGGACCAGGTAGGATTAGCCGACGCAGGTTCCGAACAAGCGTTGGATGTGCTCAAGTTGCTGCTTGCACTTGATGAGCAGTATCCGTTGCACGCCGAGATAGTGTCGCTGCTGGCAGAAGTGTACTTGCGGCGTGGAGATTCGGAGAATGCCATCGCCCTAATCGAGCGCGCGCTGCGGGATGAGCAGACTGACGTCCGTACCTTGATACGGTTGGCCGAAATCAGTCAGCGGTGGAACCTTAGTTATGAGCAACGGCTGTTGGCTCGTAGCGAGGGACGGTCTGGTTTGACGTTGGCGCTTGCCGGTCGTCAGGCGCGAATCCTGATGCGCCTTGGTCGCGCTGATGAGGCCTATGCGCTGGTAGACCGCACGTTCGCGACGGTGTCCGACCAGAGTCATACCGCTGTACAGGCGCAACTGATCCGGACGCAGCTCATGCTCATCGAAGGCGATGAGAAAGCGATCGCAGGCATTGCGCAATTGCTGGCGTACGAACCGAACTCGCTGGCTGCGGCGGAGTTCGCGCTTGGACAGGAGGAAGCGTGGAAGGACGCCACGCTCATCAGGGCTGCGATCGACACGCTGAGACGGACGGTTGGTGATCACTCGCCGCGGGTCTTGCTCGCCGAGGCAACATACCGGTACCGTTTCCAACGCGACGACCCGGCGTCCATCGCGCATGCAACCGGACTGGTTCTTGATGTCCTGCAGCGTACGCCTGATTCCAAACATGCGCTCACGCTGATGGCATCGCTTCTTGTGGTTGGAGAAAACCCACGACCGGAACGTGCGATTCAGCACCTCAAGCGGGCGATCCGCCTTCATCCCTCCGACGTCACGCTCTACCCCCGACTGATCTCTCTGTTGCAACAGGTGGGCGACCTCGGCGAGGCGGGGCAGTACCTGAGAAGGCTGGCATCACGGCCGTATCGCGATCCCGCGATCCGCCGAGCCGAGCTGCAGCTTCTCCTAGCCCAGGTTGACCTAGCCCCGGGTGACTTGGAGACGTGCATTGCCAGGATCAGCCAATTGGTGGATGAGACGTCAGACGAGTCCGAGCAGCTCGCCCTGGCGTCACTTTACTTGCGGGTCGGGCGCTACGACGATGCCGAGCAGATCTACGCACGGCTACTCGCCTCGCCTGAGCGAAACGAGATCGCGGTGAGACGTGCCGCCGACTTCTATGCCCAGACCGGCCGATTTCACAAGGGCTTGGCGTTGCTCCAGGCACTTGAGATCGATGGTGACCCTGCGAGCAAGCTGTTGTTGCTCGGCTTGTTTCACCAGGATCACGGCGATCTTGATGAGGCCGGTCGATTATTCCAACGAGCCGTGGAGATTTCGCCGGCGAGCACAGAGGCTTGGAACAGATTGGCCGTGCATTCTCTCGCGATCGGCCGCCCGGAGGACGCACTGCAGGCCGCGCTCCGCGGCTTGCACGTTGATTCGAAGAACGAAGCGCTGCTGACGACCCTGGCGATTGCCAGCATCAGCACCAACGGCACAACACGCGAGGAAGACTTGCAGTTACTCGAAGACCTCGGGAGAGAACATGAGCCGCTGCAGGCCACGCTGGGACTGCTTGTCCAAGCGAAGGACGATCGAGGCGCGATAGCACCGACTGCTAGCGATCTGGCTGATGCCCAGCAACTTGTGCACGATCATCCTTCGTTCTTGCCCGCGTGGCAACTGAGTGTCATGCTGCACGTGCAGTCGGGCCGTGTCGACGAGGCGGTAGGGTTAGCGAATAGAGCCGCCGCCCGCCTGCCCAATAACCCGGCGCCCGCCGAATGGGCTGCGCGCATGCTCTTTGATGCAGGCCGTCTCGACGAATCTGTTGCTAAAGCCCAGACCTGGCGGCGACGTTCGCTCGGAAGGGTCATCGGGCCCGACGTCTTCATTGCATTAGTACACCTTGAGTTGGGGAGTCCTGCCTCTGCGATCAAACAACTTGCGCCCCACGTCGACCGCATTTGGGATGAACGTGCGCGCTTCCCCGATCGGGCAATGCTCTGGCTGCGGGCATTGTTGCTTGACGGGCAGATCGATCGCGCTGCGTTGATGATTCAGCAGTTGGCGTCCGAGGCTCAGCGATGGCACAATCCGCTGATGGCGCTGACCCTAGTGCTCGAGAACAACTTGCGCTACGAGCTTTTGGAGTTGATCGAACCGGTCCTCACCGAAACGCCTGAGGGTGCCGTGATGTTGGGTAAGGCGTGGGCAGACCTGGGTCGACGCGCCGATGATCCGAGTTACTACGAGCGGGCTGACAATCTTGCCGATGCGGCTGAGTATCGAGGAGCGCCGGTTGTCGAGCTGCACCTGCTGCGTGCGACGATCGCATTCTACCGCGGTGATCTTTCCGCAACGGAATTTCATTACGGCAAGGTGCTGGAACGTGAACCAAGGCATCTGGTCGCACTCAATAATCTTGCCTTCGCACTTATCCAACTAGGCGGGAGATACAACAAGGCCGCAGCGCTCGCCTTACGCGCAATCAAGATTGACCCAGGGAACCCGGGGGTGCTGGATACGTACGCACGGGCGCTAATCGGCTTGGACCGGTTGGATGAGGCGGAGCGCAATGCACGGCGGGCGGTCTCGGCGCGGCCCGACGATCCCGACTTTCGTCTCACTCTGGTACGGTGCCTCATCGGCCAGTCTCGCTTCGATGACGCAAAGGCCGAGTTGGCAGTCGCTCGGCGCGCGGCGGCTGAAGGGCCCGGCCCAGACGAGGCTGTGGCGGTGCGGATCGAGCAACTTGAGCAGCGCCTCGACCGAGCGCGACCGGTTGTTGAACAAAGAGCGACAACGATCGGATTGAGCGGACGATGAGCACGCGGCGACTCAAACATCCTCCCTGATTCTCCAGCGCGCCGAACTTCTTCGTAGCAGTAGGGCCGATCCTCGTGATCGGCCCTTTCTGTTTTTGCGTGTTCAACGGTGCGCGTAGCTGGCCTTAGGAGGCCATACGTCGGCGGAATAACACCACGCCGATCAAGCCTGCCAGCGCTAGAGCAAGTGGGGTGGTAGGGGCATAATCAACGGCAGTGCTATGTGCAAGTCGACGCCTTCGAGCAACTCCGGCGGCCCGTCGCATAGTCAGAGAAGTCGACGATCTGAATCGATCCGAGCCGCTCTGTAGACCAGATCGAGAGTTTGCCTTCATTCGCGGCCTGTAGATTGGTCGTGGCGAAGCCGTGCGGTGTTTCGCTGCTTAGCCCGATGCTGTCGATTGGACGCGCGAAATGGTCGCTATCACTCGTCGGTGGGTACGTACGTGATCGTCTGATGGACCTGCGGCACATCGGGAGCCATCCCCGCCACCACGTATCGCGTCTCCCGTTCCAGGATCCAAGTGTAGTACTCGCCCTCGGGTGCGGCCGCGGGCTCCTCGGATCCTAGCAGGAGCTTGAGCGGTACAAGCGCTGTGTCGAGCGCCAAGTCGGCGACCGCCCCGATGACTCCGCCCAAGCCGGCAGCCGCAAAGAATCGTTGACCGAGCCGGTAGCGCTTCCCCGCCTCGGCTACGAATTCCAGCCGCTTGGTCTCTTTGAAGTCATTGGGATAGACAAACACCCACTCGATCACATGAGACCCGGGCAGAAGCTCGATCCGACTCACGTTCTTCGTCATCACCGGTTCCCCGTCCACGGTCATGCTGGTCCACGGCACGAAGAGTACGGCAACTTCCGCGCGCGGCCGTGCGTTCCCCGGATATGCCTGATATACCGCGCACCCGAGAAGAAGAGTTGTTGTGAGCAAAAGCGCCGTCGCGATGGTTCGTTTCATTTCCGATTCTCCTTGCCCCGCGTGCTCGTGTTTCGCCGTCGTTCATCCCTGAGCCACTCTTGCTCGAGCCGATCTACGTCTCCGAAGGCCTGCTCGAGTAGATCCAAATGTCGTTGAGCAGTCGGGCGTCCCGGCGGCTCAGCGAGCAGAAGCATAAGATAATCGCGCAATTGACTGCGGCGCTTTCGGGCCAACCACGACACCAACGCATAGCTCTGGTTGTATGCGGTGAAGCTCGTCTGCTGGCTGGTGTCGGGCAGGGCGTCGAGTTGCGCGAGCGATCGTAATGACATCAGGTCTTCGCGCTCCAGGAGCGTGCGGAAATGGCGTTGGCGTGGCTCGAAATCGTGCTCCGGGCCGAACGCACGATTTGTCGAGCCGGCTTCGAAGGCTGTCGCCAAACCTTCGCAGATCCACAATGGATATTGCAAATGTACGTTCATAACGCCGGTGTGGTAATGCAGCTGGTGCACCACTTCGTGAATCGTCGTGGCTACCGTTCGCTCTTCGGTGAATTCATCCGCATCCTGTTCTGATGTGCCGTCGAAAAGCACGATACGATCGTTCCGTTGCGAGTAATAGCCTAGGTTCCACGAATGAAGCTTCAGGTGATCGTGCTCGGCGGCGAAGGCGTTGAATTCCTTGCGGTTTCGAAAGAGCACGCACACCAACTTGTGCCTGAGAGGAAGCGGGCGTAACCCCAGCCGCTTTGTGTGCCGGTAGAACTCATCACACGTGCGCTCCAGGCGCTTGGCTTGGGTTCGAGTCCACCGAGCATTCGCATTGGAAAGAATGATGTATCGCGCGGTTTCGTGGGCTCGGAAGCCTT
>JADFGE010000045.1 GCA_022567855.1 Planctomycetota bacterium
GGCTTGCTTCAGTTTTTCTACAGGATCGATGTTGTTGGCTGACTTGGCGAGCTCAATCGACGTGAGGCCGTCGTCGGTTTTGACCATTGGATCGGCGCCGTGTTGAAGAAGTGTTTGGGTCGTCGGGCAGTCGTTGTGCGTGACGGCAGCGTGGAGTGCGGTCCATCCGCCTTGTTGCTTGGTGTTGGGATCGGCGCCGGCTTCCAGGAGCATCTTGACAATTTCGGCCGAACGCGACGCAGCGGCGCTATGTATGGGGAACACTCCGCCGAAGGCTGCGACCGCAACACTGACATCAGCGCCGGAATCCAAGAGGAGTTTGGCGGCCTCGGTCTGTCCGAAAAAGCACGCCAGGTGCAGCGGACGAGCGCCATCGGACGCTTCAGCGTTGGCCAGCGTCGCGTCATTGTCGAGCAACGTTCGTAATCGTTCGAGTTGGTCGGTGGCGGCAGCGTCGAAGATGTCCAGCACAGTGGCAGTATTCAGTATGCGATCAGCGATTTCACGCTGCTGGTTGTACAGGGCGGTCAGGACGGCCGAGATGCCTTGATCGTTTCGTGCGGCCGCGAGTTTGGGTTGCTGCGTGAGCAGCGTGTCCACGGCCGAGGCGTCACCTTTCGCGATCGCATCAAAGAACGCTTGTGCCTGATCCATGATTGAATCTCCCTCCATTTGATCCACCGCCCTTGACATAGTTAGTTAGCCTACATAACTTATGTGGCCATGTCAAGCATGTCTAGGAGAAAAAAGGGTGGGGTTGGTGAGGGTGCATCCGGTCGCGCGTCGACCGATCATCGTGATAGGGGTGGTTCTCATCGCGCACAAGGGAATCGTCTTAGTGGAAGTGGTCGTCGTGATGCGGGTGGTCCTCATCGCGCGGGTGGTCGTCGCGGCGCGGGTAGTCCTCGTCGCGGCGGCGGTGCAACAAAGACTCGTGGACGGATGAATCGACGTAACGTCGCCGATCGACTTCATTCCGCAGCGATACATCTCTTGCGGACAGTCCGCAAGACGGACACCGCCATTGGGATCAGCCCGGCGAGACTGTCCGCCCTTTCGGTCTTGGTGTTCGGTGGGCCGCGGTCGTTGCGTGAACTGGCCGAAGCTGAACAGGTGACGGCCCCAACCATGAGCAGAATCGTCGCCGGCTTGGAATCCGATGGTTTTCTTTCGCGGAGGGCTGACAAGCACGATCAGCGGGCGATCCAGCTTCGCGCCACCGTCAAGGGGAAAGCCGCCCTTGAACGTGGCCGTCGGTTGCGCATCGAATCCCTTGTGAAGCTGTTGCGATCGGCATCCAAGGATGAGCTCGCGACGCTCTCCCAAGCCGCGCAGCTCATCGAAGGGGCGGTCGCAGCGCAAGAGCGGGGCTCGCGACGACCGTGACGGGCGGATTCCACAAATCACGCAGGTATTTGGCAATAATGGAGTGGCTGAATTCGGTTGGTGTCCCGTATTAGACTCTAGAGCCCGGAACATTCCGGGAAATTCCGGGGGCGGGGGCGTTGAACGGGCTCACGACCGCCACGACCCCCCAGAAGAAGGAAAGACGAATGAATACTTTCAGAGCACAAGTTCTAGTCCTGTTTGCAACGGTTTTCTTCGCCGCCGCGTCGTCTCTCGGCCAGACGACAACACGGCCCAGCGCCCAGGCCGACCCTGGAACCGGGACATTGATTGTGTTGAACAAAAACGGGGCGTCCGCTTCGTTGCTCGATCGGGCGACCGGCGAGGAGTTTGCCCGGCTGGACGTCGGCACAGGTCCGCATGAGGTGGCGGTGTCTCCAGACGGAAGGATCGCGGTCGTAGGCAACTACGGCGGGCGAGAACCCGGCCATACGCTCAGCGTGATCGATCTGGCCGCGCAGCGTGTGGTCAAGACGATCGATCTTGTGCAGTTCCACCGGCCGCACGGGATTGTGTACATGCCGGACGGTGAGCGCGTCGTCGTGACCGCGGAAGCCGAGCGGAAATTGCTCGTCGTGAATATCAATCGCGGCGAAGTTGAACTGGTGATCGACACCGGCGCGGAGGGCAGTCACATGGTTGTGATATCGCCGGATGCGAAGCGCGCGTATGTGTCCAGCATGGGATCGGGCTCGATGACGGTGATCGACTTGGTCAACGGCGAGCGCATCAAGATCGTTCAGACCGGCCAGGGCGCTGAAGGCATGGATATTTCACCGGATGGACGGGAAGTCTGGGTTGCCAACAACCGTGCTGACACGATTAGTGTGATTGACACAGTTTCATTGGAAGTCGTGGCGACGCTCAAATGTGCGACGTTTCCCATTCGGCTGAAATTTACGCCCGATGGGGAGCGCGTGCTGGTGTCGAATGCGCGCAGCGGTGATGTAGCGGTATTCGACGCGGTTAGCCGGGACATTGTGAAGCGCATTGAGATGGCCAAGGGATGGCAGCCGCCGGCCGATGCGGACGGCAGTGTGTTTAGCCAAGGCCCGGTGCCGATTGGGATTTTGATTCCGCCGGATGGGAAGCACGCGTATATAGCAAACACGAATGTGAATCGGGTGACGGTGATCGATCTTGAGACGTTGGCAATCACCGGCCGATTGACGGCGGGATTGCGCCCGGATGGTCTTGCGTATTCGCCGCTGGTGCTGGCTGTAGATTAGCTGGGTGCCATGCTTCATCCCGGTCCTCCGGGGGGAAGCATGCTTCGCCCGAAGCGGGTCGAAGCATGGCACCCGCTCACGGATCAGTGAAGACGCAAGTCAACGCAGCTTCCCCGCACGAACGGCCAACCTGTAGCTTCGGTACTCCGCCTCTTCGGTGACCTCGCGCACGAGGACCGCTGCCAGCCAATCCGGAAGTGTCACCTTCGTTTCGGGCGTGGGTAGCTCGATCTCAGCCATCACCACATCCATGTTGTCGAAGTCGTCGATGGCCCAAAGGTGTTCGCCGACGGTGACGAAGTAGCGGATTTTCGACAGGCGTCGGCCCTCGGTTCGCGGCCAGAGTTGATCGAACTCCGGCTGAGAAATTGTGCGTTCGGTCTCCTGGCGAACGAGCCCCGTGCCGCGCTTGATCGTGTGGGTGTAGATGACCGAGCCGTCGTGTTTGACCGTGCGGCGGAGCCGACCTTCGAGTTGATGCTCGACGTCGGTCGCCGTGGGATCGGGCAGGTAGCCTTGCTCAAGGCGATAGACCAGAACGTCAGCCGGAAAGGCGGGCAGGCGGTCCAAGAGGTAGACGCGCTCGATTTCGAGCCCGGAGGCATTCAGCTCGGGTGGATCTGATTGAGGCGGCATCGTGATAGATTGCAAATGTAGTGGAAAGGGCGGCGGCGCGTTCGACGTGCTGACGGAGGCGACGCGGGTCCGTATACTGCCCGACTTGGTGAAGGATGTCACGAACTGAGCCGCTCCCATGCCCTACACGCTCACACCCGATGAAGGCTACGACGTCGACGTGGAATCCACGGCGTACCTCGATGACCACGTGGACGCGCCGGATCGGTGGGTGCTGAACTTCGGCCCGCAGCACCCAGCCACGCACACGACGCTGCGGATCGTGCTGGAGTTGGACGGCGAGCGGGTGGTTCGGGCCACGCCACACATCGGGTATCTGCACTCGGGCTTCGAGAAGCTGGCGGAGCATCACGATTACAACCAATATGTCTGCACCGTCAGCCGAATGGATTACATTTCGCCGATCGTCAACGACATCGCCTGGCATCATGCGGTGGAGACGTTGTTCGGCATCGACCTGACGCCGCGGTGCAAGGTCGTGCGGACGATCCTGGCGGAGCTGGGTCGTATCCAGAATCATCTGCTGTGCGTGGGAGCGGCGGCGCTGGACCTTGGCGCGTTCACGGGCTTTCTCTACGGGTTCAACGAGCGCGAGTTCATCTACGACATCATGGACTACATTTCAGGGCAGCGGTTCCACCCGGATTGGACGCGGGTGGGCGGAGCGATGCGCGACATTCCCGATGACGACGTGTTTCGGCGAATGGTGCGCGAGTTCATCGACGTTCGGCTCCCCAAAGCGATGAAGGACATCGAGACGCTGTTGAATCGCAACCGGATCTTTGTTGACCGGCTGCGCGGGGTGGGGGCAATTACCAGAGACGACGCGATCGCCTGGAGTCTGACGGGCCCGATCGCGCGGGCGGCGGGCGTTCGGCGTGATCTGCGCAAGGACGAGCCCTACCTGTGTTATGCCGACAACTGGGACGGGCAGGGTGCGGATGCGGTGCAGTTTTCGGTGCCGATCGCTCAAGATGGCGACTGCCTGAGCCGGTACCTGGTTCGCTTGGAGGAGTTGCGGCAATCGCGGCGGATCATCGATCAGTTGATCGATAACATTCCCCAGGGGCCGATCGACACCTTCGCCGACGCCAAATATTGCGTGCCCGACAAGGCGGATGTGTACGCGTCGATCGAATCGACGATCCAGTTGTTTGAGATTTTCATGACCAACCGCGGCTGGGATGCGCCGATCGGCGAGGCGTACGGCGCGATCGAATCACCCAACGGCGAGCTGGGGTTTTACATCGTCGCCGACGGGTCGAAGTGCGCCTGGCGGGCGAAGACGCGACCGCCGTCGTTTATCCACTTTCAGATCTTTCCCAAGCTGCTGGAAGGTCACCAACTGGCGGACGTGGTGGCGGTGCTCGGGTCGCTGAACATCATCGCCGCCGAGCTCGATCGGTGAGAAGAGGGAGATTCACCGCAGAGACGCTGAGATCGCAGAGAAGAGAATTAAAAGTAGGAGTGGCCAGAAGTTGAAGATGAAGAACATGGCAATGATCGAGTGCGTCCGAGCAATACAGGCAAATTCTCTCTGCCCATTCCACTTCTACTTCGTCCTGTCTCTGTGTCCTCTGTGCCTCTGTGGTGATATCTTCAAGACCTGAACTCGGACTCATTCATGGCCTGGAAAACGAAACCATCCGCGACGATTGAGATCCAAAGGCGTCCTGAGCCGTACTTGACGCAGGAAATGCAGGCGCGTTACACGGCTGAGCTATTGCCGCGGTACGAGACGAAGCACGCGTCGCTGTTGCCGATACTGAACGACGTGCAGGATCGCTACGGCTGTGTCGCGTACCAAGCGATGATCGAGATCGCCCAGTTCCTGGAACTCAAACCGGCCGACGTGCTGGATACCGCATCTTTCTATGAGGCGTTCACGACGGAGCCGGTGGGGAAATACGTGATCGGCATCTGTCAGTCCGTCGGCTGCGAGATTTGCGGACACCAGGCGATCCTCGATCATGTTCGCAACAAGCTCGATCTCGAGCCGCACGAGACGACCGAGGACGGCAAGTTCACGCTGCTGACGCTGGAGTGCCTCGGATCGTGCGACACGGCGCCGGTGGCCCTGATCAACGACGACCTGCACGAGAACCTGACGATCGAAAAGCTCGATCAAATACTGGAAAGTCTTCCTGACTGAGATTATTTCGCCGGCGGGCTTGCCCCGCCGGGGGCGGAGCCGGTGATGTGGTCGATGGGACAATGTCGGTTGAGAAAAAGACATCCCTGATGCGGAATCTCGGCGCGTTCTTCGGACATATTGTCAGAGCCGTCAAGACCGATCCGCGTGAGAAGAAGACCGTTGTTCGCAAGACCGTTGAAGAAGAAACGCACGGCGACATCACGTTACGTCGCACAACGATTGAGGAAATCGAGTTCAAGGACCGTGATACGTCAAAGAATGCCGACCGATGAGAGATGATTCCATTTGAACGATGACCCGCGGGTATATCCCGATGAAATCGGGACGGCTATCAAGGAATAAGTCTCCTGCGATCACCCTAACCCCTAATCCCTAACTCCTAACTCCCGACCCCTAATCCCTAACTCCTAACCCCTGACTCCTGACCCCTTCCACCACCCATGCCTGTTACTGAACCAGTTCTTTGCAAGCGTATTCCCACACAGCCTTGGGGCGATCCCAAGGATCGGCACGTTGTCGGTTACGACGAGTACGTCAAGACCGGCGGCTACCAGGCGTTCGAGAAGGCCCTGGCGATGAAGCCGGCGGCGGTGGTAGACCTGATCAAGGACTCGCAGCTTCGCGGACGAGGCGGCGCGGGCTTTCCGTGCGGGCTGAAGTGGACGTTTCTGCCCGAACCGGACGAGGGGCGGCGGTATCTGGCCGTCAACTGCGACGAGGCTGAGCCGTGTACGTTCAAGGATCGCCTGCTGATCGACTTCGATCCGCATCTGGTGCTGGAAGGCATCGCGATTACCTGTTACGCCTGCGGGCTCGATACGGCGTATTTCTTCATCCGGGGTGAGTATCGAAAACAAGCGAAGATCGTGCAAAACGCCATCGACGAGGCGTATCAGCACGGGATATTCGGTAAGAAGGGGTTAATGAAGGGCAAGAGCGACTTCGCCGTCGAATGTTACATGCACCTGAGCGCCGGGGCGTATATCTGCGGCGAAGAGACCGGCATGCTGGAGTGCATCGAAGGCAAGCGCGGCTGGCCTCGCATCAAGCCGCCCTTCCCGGCCGTCAAGGGTCTCTTCGGCCGACCCACCATCATCAATAACGTCGAGACGTTGGCCGCGGTCGTACCGATCGTCGAATACGGCATTGAATGGTGGACGAGCATGGGGTGTGAATCATCAGTCGGCGGGCCACCGAGCTACGGCCCCAAACTCATGGGCGTGTCGGGGCATGTCAACAGGCCCGGCGTGTATGAAGTCGATCTGGGTATTCCACTGAGCAAGCTCGTCAACGACTACTGCGGCGGAATGCGCGGCGGCAAACAGTTCAAGGGCGCGATTGCCGGCGGCGTAAGTATGGGCGTCCTGGGGCCGGACCAGTTCGACGCCGAGATGGACTTCGACATCGGGCGCAAGTATCAGGTGCTGGGATTGGGCACGGCCTGTCCGACGATCTTCGACCAGGACACGGACATGGTGGCGGTGGCGCGCAACATCGCGCGGTTCTTCGCCCACGAATCGTGCGGCCAGTGCACGCCGTGCCGTGAAGGCACGACGTGGACATACAAGCTGCTCAGCCGAATCGAACGGGGCGAAGGCACGAGCAAGGACCTGGACTTGTTGCTGGAGATCGCCGGGTCGATGGGCATCATGCCCGGCACGACGATCTGTGGGCTGGCCGATGGCGCTAACTGGGCGGTGCGCACGATCATCAACAAGTTCCGCGACGAATTTGAGGCGCGGGTGAAACCGGTGCTCGTACCGCTGGGAGTCGGCTGAGGCCGGCGGAAGTGGGGCAAATCGCCCTCGCCGGCCCCCCTGGGCGGTCCATGGGCGGCCCGTGGGACTGGATTTTCTCTGGCAATCTGCCGAAACAGGTCATATCCTGGTGTTCGTCAGACTGATGCGGCGCTCAGGGGCCTGGTTCCGGCCGCACCGACCGATCAATGAACCAACACTCAACCAAGATAAACATCGCGCGGGAATCGGCTGGGGACACTGACGACTCGGCCCCGAGTTCGTCCTCCGAATCCGATCAACCTCCCGAACGGTCAGCCAAGCTCGAGACGGATCAGCCGAGTGGCGACGTGGACCAAGCCGGGGAAACCGCGCTGACCGTCAACGCCGCCGCCGGGCTCGACGGGCGGTTAGATACGCAATGGGTGCGCGATCGCCTGCAAGAATTGCTCGCGCACATCGATGCCTCAGTTCATCGCATCGCCGTGATGTTGGTCGACGACGATCAAATGTCGCGGCTGCACGAAGCGCATCGTGGCAAGAGCGAAACGACCGACGTGCTCACGTTCCAGACCTCTGTGGCCGGCGATCCGATCGAGGCGGACATTGCGGTCTCCGTGGATGAGGCCGCTCGTCGTGCGCCGCGGCTGGATCACACGATCGAGCGCGAAGTGCTGCTGTACACATTGCACGGCATACTGCACTGTGCCGGCTTTGATGATCGTACCGAAGAACAATCACGCGCCATGCACGCCGAGGAGGATCGCATCCTCGAAGCGATCGGTGTGGGCGCGACGTTTGAGCGCGATTTGTCGGGTCACGACGACGTTCGCGCATCGGTTTCCCGTGACCGGGGATCGGCTCCGTGAGCAACTGGTTATTGTTGGGAGCGGTAATCTCGCTGAGTCTCGCGGCCTACTTAGCGGCGCTGAGCCTGGCGCTGGTCGACTTCAGCCGAGTCGCGCTGCAGCGGCGATTGGAAGCCAAGGGCAAGGCCGCCGCCGGCGAGCGGTTGCTGGCTCAGCTCGACCCGGCGATCCTGGCCATCTCGTTGTTCAGGACGGCGTCGCGAGTAGCGTTCGTCGTGCTGGTCGTAGTGTTGGGAACAGGGACCGGCGAGACGGCGACACTGACGTGGCCTGTGCTGGTTATTGCCAGTCTCATCGCGGTCGCTGGGCTGTGGATTTTCTCGAGCGTATTGGCCCAAGCGCTGGCCAAGCACGCCGCGGTGGGACTCCTGGCCACCGGGATGCCGGTTCTGCGCGGGGCGGCGCTCTTCGGCCGGCCTCTGGCGCGGGGGTTGTTCTTCATTGACGAGGCGATCCGCCGTCTCAGCGGTGCAAACTTGCGCAAAGACGACGAGCAGGCCGAGGAGGAACTCCTCCAGCGCATTGAGGACACGCACCGCGAAGGCGCACTGGACGTGACGTCGGCCATGTTGATGGAGAACGTCGTTGAGTTCTCCGGCACGGACGCCGCGGAGGTCATGACGCCGCGCACCGATATCGAGGGCCTCGAAGTCACGGACGACCTGGCCAAGATTCGATCCTTCATCGTCCAGGTCGGGCACTCGCGAATCCCCGTCTTCGAAGATGACCTCGATCACATTGTCGGCATTCTCTACGTCAAGGATCTCGTGCAGTACATCGGGCAGGATCCTGCGACGTTCAAGCTCGAGCCGATCCTTCGCCAGCCGATCGTTGTGCCCGAGACGAAACCGGTCAGTGAACTGCTGGCGGACTTCCAACGCAGCGAAGTCCACATGGCGATTGTGATCGATGAGTACGGCGGCACCGCCGGGTTGGTCACGATCGAGGACGTGTTGGAAGAAATCGTCGGCGAGATTCACGATGAGCACGAGCCGGACGGGGCAGACGAACCGAAGCTGGTGACGATCGACGAGACACACGCGGAGGCCGACGGCCGGTTCCACATCGACGATCTGAACGAGCGGCTTGGATTGAGCGTGCCCGAGGACGACGATTTCGACACGATCGGCGGGTTTATGCTCGCGCAGCTTGGACACGTGCCGCAGGTCGGCGAGATGATCGAAGCCCACAGCGCGCGGTTCACCGCGATCGCCGCCACACGCACGCACATCAAACGCGTCCGCATCGAGTTGCTCGGGGAAGCCTCACCCAACGGCGAGCGCGGCGATATAACCAACGGGAAGTAGTCGCCGACGGGCGACCGATTCTTGGGAAATCACCAGGCTTCGTCGGCGACTTCGCGCAGACCCGGTCCAACCGGTCCGTGGGCCTTCGTAAACGACATGGTGAAAGATCAGCATCCGAGCAATAATGGTGCGTGAACTTTTTGACTCCATGGTCAGCGATGGCGGCGGCGGGCGTTGTGGTCCCGTTGCTGCTACTGCTGTACTTTCTGAAGCTGCGGCGGCTGATGCTGCGGATCCCCACCACGCTGTTGTGGCGGAAGTCGACCCAGGACCTGCAAGTCAACGTGCCCTTCCAGCGGCTGCGTCCGTCGCTGTTGCTGTTCTTGCAGTTGTTGCTGTTGGCGGCGCTGTTGGCGGCGCTGGCCCAGCCGGTCCTGCAAACCGAAGCCCCGCCGTCGGCCCGGGTGATCCTGCTGATCGACCGCAGCGCGTCGATGAATGCGACGAGCGCGGAGGGAAAGACCCGGTTGGAGGCAGCCAAGGCCGCAGCTGAGCAGATCGCCCGCCGCTTGGGCCGAGGCGACGAACCGAATCAGATGATGGTCGTGGCCTTTGCTTCGACCGCACAGGTCATTACCGGCTTTGAATCGGATCGAAGGGTGCTCAGCGAAGCGATCGCTTCCATCACGCCGACCGATGAGGAGGCGAACCTGGAGGCGGCGCTTGAACTGGCCGGGGCGTTCGCCGCCCGAGAGGACACGGCCCAAGATCAGCCGCCTACGGTGGTGCTGATCTCCGATGGTGGAGTCGGCGAGGCGAGCGATTCATCCGGATTCTCGTTGCCCTCCGGCGTCCTGCGATTCGTTCGCGTCGGTCCCGAAGCTAATCAACCGGTGCACAACGTCGGCATCGTCTCGTTCAGCGCTCGCCGTAACTATCAGGACCCCGCCAAAGTTCTTCTGTTCGCGCGGTTGGCCAATGCCGGGTCGCAACCGATCGAGACGCTGTTGACGTTGCGGGTGGATGGATCGGCGAGCGAACTGAAGCAGGTCCAGATTCCACCGGCGGGCCCGGCCGGCATGGGCCAAACGACCGTGACCTTTGCGATTCAATTGGGTGGCGGTGCGGTGCTCGCGTTATCCAGCAGTCACCGGGACGATCTGCCCGCGGACGATACCGCGGCGCTGGTGCTCGCCCCGCCGGCAGCGCCGCGCATCGCGCTCGTCCATAGCGGCGATGAGCCGGATGCTTTTTTGTACGACCTTATTTCCGCGCTGGACCCGCAACGGCTCGTCGCTCTGCCGCTACGACCGGACGGCGCCGATGAGCTTCGGCCACGGCTGGAATCGGAGTTCGATCTGGTGGTGTTCGACCGCGCGTCGCTGGGCACGTTTCCCGAGGTGCCGACACTGAGCTTCGCCGCCGCGCCGTTGGAGATCAAATCAAAGCCCGCGCGTGATCCCGGCGGCAAGCGAATCCTCAGTTGGGATCGTCAGCATCCCATCATGCGCCACGTCTCGCTCGATGCCTTGGTGTATGCCGGCTTTGGGGGATACGAGTTGCCGGACGGCGCCGTGGCCCTGGCGACCGGTCCCGACGGGCCGGTGATCGCGTTGGTGCCCAGGCGTGCCGCACGTCACGTGCTCGTCGGGTTTGAGTTGGCGCAGAGTAATTGGCCGGTTCACATCAGTAATCTCGTGTTCTTGCAGAACGTCCTGGAGCACCTGACGCTGGCCGGTCAAACCGGGGCGGCGCTGAGCTTCAAGGCGGGCGAGCCGATCACCGTGCCCACGTCGCCGCTGACGCGCGAACTGACGATCCGCGGTCCGGTGAGCGTGACTTTTGCTGTGGAGCCGGCCGCATCCGCCATCCTTCCTCAGCTGCGACACGTCGGCCTGTACGAGATCGACGGCGCCGAACCGCCCTTTGACCGAATCGCCGTCAACCTCTTGAGCGAAACGGAGTCGGATATTCGGCCGCGAACGTCCGTGACGGTGAACGCTCAGCTCGCTGAGGCCGGCGCGATTCGATCAGCAGCCCCGCTTCCGCTCTGGCCCTGGCTGACCGCAGCCGCGTTCGCCCTCCTGGTCCTGGAATGGATCGTCTACTGTCGCCGAATGCGAGGATAGCGCCACGGTGGGCGCGAGCAAGCAGCCAACCACAGATGAACACAGATCAACACAGATGTGGGGATCAAATGTAAAGCCGCGACCGTTGGTCGCGTCGGAGCGGAAGCAGACCACGAATCGAAAGATGAAGACTTCCGATCGGATTCAGGACGACGACAATCGGCCGCGCACGGCCCAGCCAACCAGCGCGCGCAACAAAACGCGCGCAACTCGGCGCGTAAAGTTGGTAGTAAAGTTGGTCAACAAGTTGGTAGGAAAGTTGACCAAGTTCTTGAGCGCGATCGGTGCGCCGCCGGCAATTACCCCGCCCCGGAGCCTCCCACCGCACCGCATGTTCGTGATCTGGACGTCGCCTCATTAGGTGACGCCTGTTCAGGTGGCATACAAAGACCAAACGGGAATGCGGGGGGGGATGAATCGCAAGAAACCTGTCATTTTTCGTTCGTTTTTTTCCCATCTTTCCTGGGTTGCCCGTATAGTGGTGGAGCATCACATCTGTGCTGGAGGGAAACTGGCATGCGGAACCGCCTGATTGGATTCTTGAGTATCGCGGGAGCGACGGCATTGACCGGCGATGCTTGGGGACCGTGTCTGGATTGCAACGATTGCCCGCCCGATCTTGACGGAGATCGTGTTGTCGGGGTAGCTGATCTACTCATCCTTCTCGGAAACTGGGGATAGGAGGTAACCACAGATGAACAC
>JADFGE010000337.1 GCA_022567855.1 Planctomycetota bacterium
CATCCTCGAATGCCGCAAGCATCACATCACCAAGGTGGACATCCTGGGCTTCGAGTTCGAGATGGGCTTGTTCCCCAATGTGCTGGACGAAGCCCGTGCCAAGGGCATTGACATCGCCCCGAAATACATTCCGGCTGAGGTGTTCGACAAGCGGGCCGTCGAGAAGAATCAAGTGGTGTTCCACGATGTGTCGTTCATCGAGGTCAAGCCACATGTCAAGAAAAGCAGCGTAGCGTTGGAGCTGACGGACTTCTCGGTGTTCTACTCGCAGGACTCAATCGCCAACGCCGAGGCTTCGCTCAAGAACAAGCGCAGCAAGATCGTGGTGGAGAAGGGGCAGATCGTGAAGGTCAGCAAGAGCGCAGCGGGAATCGTCAAGCGCGAGGTACTGACCGCGAAATGGACGGACTGGATCGACTATTGGGCGGTGGACTTTGACTTCGAGAGCAAGCGGGAGATCGTCCGAGTGAAGAACGAGGACACCGACGAGTGGGAGGAGACCTGGACGGGTGACTTCATCTTCGAGAACGAGTGGCAATCGTTTCGGACGAAGAAGGATCGAACGCTGGAACTCAAGAGCGTGTTCCACGAGTGTAAGCCGGGCCGGCGGAAGGTGGCGGCGAAGGTGGTGGACATCTTCGGCAACGACACCATGACCATCGTGGAAGTGAACATCCCACGTTAGCCGCGACGCGAATGCGGAGCGTTGCCCGCGGCGCGCGAGTTGCCCGCAGCGCACAAGGAGCACAAGAACGTGATTGTGGGGTATCACATTATTTTTGGTATGTATGGATTCTGGTTGCCGAACGATCCGCGGGGGTCATGGTCGCAGTTCGTGGGATCGCGGGAGTTGTATCGTGTTGGTCCGGCCACGAAGACGACAGAACGGCGATCATTGGCGTACCGCCAACACAATTTGACTCAGCGGCTCGAAGCGAAGAAGAAACTCAAGCACCCGTCCGTGGTGCTGACGGGCATCCAGGCGCGAGCGGTTGGACGTGGATTTGCGCGATACTTCTCACGTTCGGGTGTTGCGGCGTGGGCGTGTGCCATTCTGTCAGATCACGTCCATTTGGTGGTCGGATGCGGAAGATATGAAGTGGAGAAAATGGTCATCGGCCTGAAGAGCCGCGCGACGGCGGCGCTCAAAAAGGAGGGGATTCATCCACACAATGCATTGCGACAGCCGACGGGCAGCGTTGCGAAGTGCTTCGCCCGCGGTGCGTGGAAGGTCTATCTCGATCCGGAGGATCTGGATCGGGCCATTCGGTACGTGGAGAAAAACCCGGTGAAGGAAGGTTTGCCGCGGCAGCGGTGGTCGTTTGTGACGCGGATTGATCCTATGTTGCGGAGCGCTCCGCATTCGCGTCGCGGCTAAGCAGAGAGGACACGCATGGCATTGCACCCCGATTTTCCCGAGTCGCCGCACGCGATCCTTGACCCTTCGGTTCGGTGGTTCCCCGCTGACGAGGCGCTGCGCGAGACGACGAGTGACAAGCTGATGCCGCCGCTGGTGCCGCAGCTTCGCCGAAAGGTCAAAGAGTTCCGCGACGGCGGGTACGTCGGGGCGGCGGACACGAGCAGGAGCCTGCTGAACTGGTGGTTCAACACGCCGCACCTGCTGGACCAATCGGACGCTGCGATGGAGGAGTTTCAATACTACTTCGCCCAGCGGGAAGCGCTGGAGACGATCGTCTATCTGTATGACGTCGTAGGCGTGAAGGATAAGTACGACTTGATGCGTTTTGATGGGACCGGATTGGTGTCGGCAGGGATGTTCGATGAAACGTGGCGGCGATTCGTCGTGAAGATGGCCACCGGATCGGGCAAGACCAAGGTGATGAGCTTGGTGCTGGCGTGGAGCTTCTACCACAAGCTGTATGAGCCTGAGTCGGGGTTGGCGCGCAACTTTCTGGTGATTACGCCGAACATCATCGTGCTTGATCGCATCCACAAGGACTTTCAGGGGCTGCGCATCTTCTTTGAAGACCCGGTCATTCCGGACAACGGCTTCGAGGGGCGCAACTGGCGGGATGACTTTCAACTCACGCTGCACCTGCAAGACGAGGTGCGCGTGACCCGGCCCACCGGCAACATTTTCCTGACCAATATCCACCGCGTCTACGCAGGCGACGACATTCCGCCCGGCCCCGACGATGAAAATACGATGGACTACTTTCTCGGCAAGCGCCCGACGGGCGCAACCACCGACTCCAAGGTAGACTTGGGGATGATCGTGCGCGACATCGACGAGCTGGTCGTGCTGAATGACGAAGCGCATCATATCCATGACAAGAACATGGCATGGTTCAAGTCGATTGAGGACATCCACAATCGTTTGCTCCAGAAGGGGGGAGAATTGTCCTTGCAGGTGGATACGACGGCGACACCGAAGCACAACAACGGTGCGATCTTCGTGCAGACCGTGTGCGACTATCCGCTGGTCGAAGCGATTTCGCAGAATGTGGTCAAGCATCCAGTGCTGCCGGACGCACCCAGCCGGGCCAAGCTAACCGAGCGACAGAGCGCGAAGTTTACCGAGAAGTACGCCGATTATCTCGATCTCGGTGTGATCGAATGGCGGAAGGCGTATGCGGAACACGAGAAAATGGGCAAGAAAGCCATCTTGTTCGTGATGACTGACGACACACGCAATTGCGATGATGTAGCCGAGTACCTCGAAGGCCACCATCCCGATTTGAAGGACGCCGTGTTGGTCATTCACACCAAGAGCAATGGCGAGATTTCCGAAGCAGTGTCGGGCAAGGGCAAGGATGAGTTGGTGAAACTTCGGAAGCAGGCGAACGAGATCGACGGATCGGATAGTCCCTACAAGGCAATCGTATCGGTGATGATGCTCAAGGAAGGCTGGGATGTGAAGAACGTCACGACCATCGTTGGGCTGCGTGCCTATGCGGCTAAGGAGTTATTGCAAAACCTCAAGTTGAACAGCGCTAGATGACGATATTTGAACCATCGGAACAATCATGGAGGATAAACCGATGGCTCGACAATGGTTAAGCGAGGAACTGTGGGAACAAATCC
>JADFGE010000046.1 GCA_022567855.1 Planctomycetota bacterium
TTGGCATTCCGGGCCCCCGCCGATCGGAGGCATCCCGGGTGCGACCACGCAGCCATCTGCGACGACCCCGCCGGGTTCAACACCGGCGCCGTGGCAGTACGACGCGGTCAACAACCAGCATTGGGACCCAGGCCATGGCCACTGGCATTCCGGGCCCCCGCCGCCGGGCCGATGACCACCATCGCTTTACCCACAGAGATCGGAGTCACCAACTCAACTTCCCCACGATCCACAAACCGTCGCCGGCTCGTTGTGCTGCCGTAGGAAGACCGTACACCCTGGTTGTGGGCGGTCGGCATCGGGAAATCTAGGTTCTGACCCACTACAAAGGATGGTACGCCGCGATGACCGCTCCCAATAGCTCCGCCGCCAGAACAATCGGTTGGCTGCTGTGCCGGGTGATCGTGCCGCTGTGGGTGCTCACGGGCGCGGTGTTCAAGTTGGTTGAGTCAAGCCCAAAGCTCTTGCCAAAGGAGACGATTCTCAAGGTCGTGGACGGCATGGGTATCGACCTCTATCTGGGGCTGGCCACGCTGATCGCTCTGGAGTTTCTCGCGGTGGCCGTGATGTTTTTCCTGGCGCGATTTGCCCGTGCGATGGCGATCTTCATGCTGAGTGTCTTTTGCCTGGTCCTGCTGGGCGAAATGGTGCGCGGGAACTTCGCGGACTGCGGCTGCTTGGGCGCAAACTCGCCGCCGCCGTGGTTGATGCTGGGCATCGACGGTGGCCTCCTCCTCGCAGTACTGCTACTCAAGCCGAGAGTCGCCGGACCGGCTGAGATCAAGAAGTGGGTGATTCCGGTGACGGCGGTGTTCATGATCGCCGGCACGGCGGCGAGCTATGGGATCGTGATTCGCGCCGGACGGGCCCCGGTTGAGATCGTCCAGATTCCTGACGAGCCCCGGGAGACGCAGTCCGACCGCGTAAGCAAGACTGCAGCGGGCGGTGTCAGGCCGAGCCCGCAGCCAACCGTCCAGCCGGACGGAACGATCGACAATCCCACTCCAGCACCACTGCCGAGCTACTTCTTTGTCAGCGACATCGAGTCGTGGGTTGGCAAGCCCTGGCGGGAAGTGGAGCTGGTTCAGCTCATGCGTGAATGGCCGAGCGATCTTGACGGCGCCAAGCGGCACATCATTTTCTACAGTCGCACGTGTGATCATTGCGAGGAGATGTTCCGCAAGGACCTTGTAGGCGAACTTGCGGCGCCCGTGACGGCAGTTGAAATCCCGGCAAGCAAGACCCAACTTCGTGGTGACAATCCGTGGTCGATGCCCCAAACCCAGTGTCAGCTGCTGACACTTCCTATCGGCACGGACTGGATCCTTACCGCACCACTCATCATTACGATCGAAAATGGCGTGGTGACGTGCGCAGAGGAAGGCAATCATCGGAGGTGTATGGGCCTTGAGTGATCGCCGGAGTCATTTGAAGGCCCATATACGAGCCGGACTATTTGCCCGGCCAAGGAGACTCTTGATCATGACGATGCTTGGGCGAGTCGTACTCATCTTGACGGCCGGAATCCTGGCGGCGCCAGCGTCGGGGCAGCTCGGCGACGTCCTGGTCGGCACCCAGTGGGTCTTTGATACGGATGCCGTCCACCCCGGAGGCACCGTCCATGCGGCCCTGCAGGTCAGGCTCGACAAGGAATACCACGTCAATTCCAACAAGCCGGATGAAGATTTCCTGATCCCGACCGTTCTCACCGTCACCCCCCCGGAAGGGTTTACGGTCAGCAAGATCGTGTACCCCGAAGCGCTGATGATCACTCCCGGGTTTTCGGATGTCCCCATGTCGGTCTTCGAGCGGGAGTTCGTGATCGGGGTGGTCCTTGAAGTCGGCCCTGATGTTGCCCCCGGCACCTATTCGATCACTAGCAAATTGGCGTATCAAGCGTGTAACGACAAGTTCTGTCTTGCGCCCGCGACCAAGCGTATCGACAGTACGCTGAAGGTCGTGCCGGCGTCGGTGCCGATCGGGCGCGTCGACAACCCACTGTTTGATCGCATTGATTTTGGAGGCGGCGAAGAACCGGCTGTCGCGCCAACTCCTGATCCCGAAACTCACGTCACGCTCACCCCCAATGAAGACCTGGACATCCTGGACGAACTTGAGGACTTTGAGATCCTTGGAACCGCAGGCGGGTATCTGAACGTCGAAGACTTCCTTCAGTTCGTTGACGATGCTGAATCGGGGACCGCCCAAGCGGGATGGTTCGACGACAAAGGTCCGCTGGTCATCGTACTGGCGGTGATCCTGGGCGGGATCCTGCTGAATCTGACGCCGTGTGTTTTACCTCTTATTCCCATCAACCTCGCCATCATCGGCGCGGGCGCCCAAGCCGGCTCACGGACCCGCGGTTTCGCCCTGGGCGGGACGTACGGCCTCGCCATGGCCGCGGTCTACGGCACACTGGGGCTGATCGTCATACGAACGGCCGCCACGTTCGGCGCCATCAACTCCACGATCTGGTTCAACGTCGGCATCACCATTCTTTTCATCGTCCTGGGCTTGGCTATGTTGGATGTCTTTGCCATCGATTTCTCGAAGCTACAAGGCAAGCTCGACCTTGCGGGCAAGGGTAAACGAGGCACGTTCGCCCTGGCGTTCGGCATGGGCGGCATCTCGGCGCTTCTGGCCGGCGCGTGCGTCGCGCCGGTCGTTATTCAAGTCATCGTGTACTCCTCCGATCAATACGCCAAAGGCACAACGATGTACCTGGCCCTGCCGTTCTTCCTCGGTCTGGGCATGGCATTGCCCTGGCCGTTTGCGGGCGGGGGCCTGTCGTTCCTGCCCAAGCCCGGGCCCTGGATGGTTCGCGTGAAGCAGGCGATGGGTGTTTTTATCCTCGCGTTCGCAGCCTACTACGGCTACCTCGCCTGGGGAATCTACGACAGCACGAATGTGGATAGCGAGGAGGTTCGCGCTGGCGTAGAAGCCAGTCTTGCCGAAGAGGGTTGGACGGGGTCGCCGCATCAAGGCTTGGCCACAGCCAAAGCCGAGAACAAGCTCGTCTTCATTGACATGTGGGCGGAGTGGTGCAAAGCGTGCAAAACGATGAACGCAACCACGCTCAAGGATGAACAAGTTGTGGCGCGGCTCGCCGACTATGTGAAGATCAAGTACGAGGCCGCCAAGCCGGAAGATCCGCCCGCAAAAGATGTCCTCAAGCTCTTCGGCGGGATCGGGCTGCCCCACTATGCGATCCTTCGGCCCAAGGCCGAAGCAATCGCCGCCAACTAGCGCCGCGACGAAAAAACGCATGAGTCACCGACCCGCTCGCTGCATCGCACTTAGTCTCGGCCTGCTCGTAGCCACGCCGGCTAGCGCTCAATTCGGCGACTTCGGCGACTCGCGCGATGTGGTGCGCGTCACGGTCTACCCGGCTCGTAACGCGGTCGAACCCGGCGGCGAATTGCGCATCGCCATCATCATCGATCATCAACCCAAGTGGCACACCCATACCAACGATCCGATCGTGCCGCCTGAGCTGGGCGATCCCGAGGATTACATCAAGACCGCGATCAACGTGCAGACGCCCGCGGGAAGTCCGCTGCTCGCCCATCCCGAGCTGATCAAGTGGCCGCAGCCCCACATGACGATGGTCAACTTTCTCAGCGAACCGGTCGAGTACGGCGTCTTCTCCGAGCGGGCCATCGCGTATCTTCCCGTCGTCGTTCGCCGCGACGCGAAGCCCGGCGTGGCCTCGCTGACCGTCAAGGCAACCTACCAAGCTTGCGACGACAAGGTGTGTCTTGGGCCGGTGCGAGACCAATCCTTTGCGATCACCATCAACATCGTCGCCCCCGGCCAGGCATCCCCGGAAGCGGGCATCGACCAAGCAATCTTTGCGGACTTCCCCGAGCACGTCTTTGTCCACCTCGATCGTGGGCCCGAGCCGGACGACGCTTCGGCTTCGACCGCCTACTCCATAGGTTATGTCATCGGTGGCATCGTCAGCGCTGTGGTCGGCATCGTCGGCGTGTTCGTGCTCGTGAAGATTCTGCGCCGATGACACGCACCGGCGATCAGTTGCGGTCGCGCTCGCTGGAATCGACTTCATCATGGGCGAATGAGGCTTGCTCGATCCGATCGAGCAGCCTTCGGCGCTCATGCGGCGGCAACTGCTTGAGTTCATCGAGCTCGAAGTTGGCATCGGACTGAAGCGCCCGATCGTAGGCTTGGGCGGCCTCGAATTGCCGACCTCTCTCCCACTGAAAATCGCCGAGGCGCTTCCACGAGCCGATCCCGTACGGATCGAGCTCGGTCATTCGACGGGCAAATTCGATCGCGGTACTCCAATCGGCGTCGTCTTTCGTGCGCAGCGCTTTGAGTCGATACAACTCACCGGCCAGGGCGATTGACGATGGCTTGTGGTGATCCTCGATCGCGCGGCGCACCGATTCGATAGCTCGTTCCATCAAGTCCAGTTGACGTGCATCCTCGGCGAAGCTGGACGCGGTGGCGAACTGCTTGGCGGCCTGCTCGATCAGAAAGTAATCCGTGCCGAGATGATGATCGTAAGCGCTGCGAAGGAGATCAGCGGCCTCCCAGCGCTGACGCGCTTGTTCAGCTCGACTCACGGCCGGCTGATACAGCGTGTCGGCAGCCTGGATCATCAGTTGCTGCGCGCGAAGCATCGGCGCTGCGCCGGAACCGGCCAACCACACCGACCCCGCCAATAGTACGGCTGCGCTCGCGTATCCAACGATCGCGCCGCCTCGCCTGGCCGTGGCGCCACCGACGAGACCGATCAGGCACAGCGCCCAAACCGCCGACCCGGGATCGAAGAACGTCATCTCGATTTGCCCGTGAATCACAAGCGCAACAACGGCTCCGATGCATATTCGATCAAGCGCTCCGGGGGACAGGCGACGAAAAAGGACCGTTAGCCCAGCCGCCCCCACCACGTACGCCAGGATCCCCACGATGCGCGTCGCCTCCTTCGTCGCGGTATCCAAAGCGATGGCCTCGAAGAGGAAAGCAGGGAACAACCCCAAGACAACCACCGCTAGGGCCGCATACAACGGCGCCCTCGAATCCCGCTCGTGGGCCGAGTTATCTTTGGTGCCGGGGGTGTCGGATGCGCGACCGCTGCGCCACAGGAGCACCAGCACCAAGAGCGTCCACGCCGTGCCGACCACACCGAGCGTCGTCGTCCAATCGACGAACATACTGTGGGCGCTGAGGACTTCCTCGGGGTTGCGCGGCACCCGCACCGCGGTGTACGCCGCCTTGAATCCGTCCGGCCCGACGCCGACCAACCCGTGCTCAGCGACAACCCGCCCGGCACTCACCAGGTAGTGCCAGCGAAACAACAAGCTCTTGTCGCTAAGAAACGACTCCGGCAGTAACGCGCCGCGCACAACGACGCCCAACAGCGCCGCGACAATAAAGCCCACGGCCACGATTCCGATCCGGCGTTGAAATACTGTTTCCACACGTCGGTGCAACACCGGAAGCACGAGCAACGCCGATCCCCCCGCTGCGGCCAACATCGCACCCTTGGATCCGGACAACATGAGTCCAGCTGCACACAAACCGGCCCAGATGATGGACGCGCTCAGCCAGGCTCGCGTCAACTGTTTCTTGAGCGCGCAGATCGCTGCTCCCAGGCCGACGACGAAGCCGACAGCCATGAACGACGCGAAGATGTTGGTCGTGACGAACCACGCGGTCGGATCGGTCGCCCGCAGTCGCCGTTCGTACGCCAGGGCTTGCGATGAGTCAGCCTCCCATCCTCGGGCGGCGAAGAACGCGTCTTTGGTGCGCTCGAATTGTGCGATATCGCGCGGGAACTCGTGAAGGATTTGCGCCGCGCCCCGAACCATCAATACGCCGATGACGCCGAACAGCAGCGCCAGCAGGATCACGCGCATCGATCGATCGCGGGCCAGGTGTGCGCCGACTGCGCACGCGGCCATGCCCGCCATCCACGTCGAGCCTCGCCACAAGTTGCCCGCATCATTCAGGCCGTGCCAGATCACCAGCGGCGCCGGCGCCAAGGCCAGAAGAAGCAACATCCAATCGACGCCGCGCTTCGTCAGCACCTCGCCGACCAATGCGCAAGCGCAGGCGAGCAGCAACAGCGCGTCCAACAGGATGCTTCCACCCGGACCCAGCCCGGCCAGGGGCGTTGGATCGAGCGCGGGATCAATATCGAAAACGATCTGCGGCGCGAACGAGATCACGCAGCGCATGACGGCGATGATGACAATCCCGACTCCGCCCGCCCACCGCATCGCTTGGGCGACTCGACTTGACGGGTATTCGCCGATCATGACGAACGATCGTTCCCCGCCGCCGCGGTGCGTCGGCTAGCGTGTTCAAAGAGCGCAATCATTATCAACACCAGCAACGTCTGAGCGCCGACCAGCGCCGCCTGCCAGGCGTCGAGCCGGCCGAGTGACACGCCGCCGATCCCCGTCACCGCCGCTGCCGCCCAAATCACGACCACCGCCCCGCGCTGCGACAGGCCGCGCTGCACCAGCCGATGCGAAAAATGCTGTTGATCGCCGATCAGCGGGTTGCGCCCCTGCTTGAGTCGAATAAGCGTCACGACTGTAAAGTCATACAACGGGATCGCCAGCACGATCAACGGCATAAACACGCCGTACCACCCGCCGCCCAGCGGAAAGTCAGCCTGTTGTGGATCGTAGTATGTCGTGCGCGCGGTGAGCACCGCTAAGACGAATCCAATCACGAACGACCCGCCGTCGCCCATGAATATCTTGGCCGGCGGAAAGTTGAACACGAGAAAGCCGATGAGTCCGCCCACGAGCAGCGCCAATGTCGCCGCGATAAACCACTGGTGATTGACGATGCACGCCGCCATGAAGAGCGCCGCCGCGATGGCGCTAACGCCGCCGGCTAGCCCGTCCATGTTGTCCATGAAGTTGATCGCGTTGATGACGACGACGATCCACAGGACCGTGACGATGATGCTCGGAGCGGGTCCGAAGGGAAGATGGCGATCCACCAGCGTCATCAACCGCACGTCGAACCAGATCACCATCGCCGCCGCGACGGCAACTTGCACCATGAGCTTCAGCCACGGATTCAGGCTTCGCCGATCGTCGATCAAACCGAGCGCGTGCAGAACGATCATCCCGCCGAGCATCGCCAATGCAGTGGCTGTGGATGAGATCGTTTGATCCGCACCTTCAAGAAGGCGCGGCAGATGCTGTTCGAGGCCGGGGATCCAACTGGTCAACAGCGTGGTGTCGGCGAACTGCAGCGCCAACAGGCCCACCGCCAACGGCAGGGCGACCGCGAGAAAAATCCCCACGCCGCCGATGTTGGGGACCGTTCGTAGCTGCTTGGTATGCCCGGCCGCGCCGGTTGAATCGAGCGTTCCCAAGCGACGACCGACCCGGCACAGCAGCGCGGTCACCGGCAGACTGATCGCCACGCCGACCACCGCCAGGGCCAGAACCATCCACACCATGGGGTTCATGGTAGCGTTTGCCGGACTGGAGCCATCTGCAAGGTACGATATGAACTGATGCTGAGATCGCCTTTGACGGCTATCGGCTGAAGGTCGGCGACCATAATTTGAGTACACACGATCACAACCTGGGTCTGATCGCCGGGCAGGGAACGCTGCCGCTGCTCGTTGCGTCGGGCATCAAGGCGGCCGGCGGGCGGGTCTGCTGTGTAGGATTGCGCGATCAATATGATGCCAACCTACCGGGATTGTGCGATACGTTCAGCCAGGCGGGGATTGTGCAGCTCGGCAAATGGATCCGACTGCTTCGGCGATGGGATGTCACCGAAGCGATCATGGTCGGCTCCGTGGCCAAGACACGCATGCACGATCCGCTGAAGCTGGTGCGCCAACTCCCGGATTGGCGCGCCGTGAGGCTTTGGTACCGTCATCTACGCCACGATCGGCGAACGCCGGCATTGTTGGCGGCGGTCGCAGACGAATTGGCCAATTGCGGGATCACCCTCATCGACTCGACGACGTACATTCCCGATCACCTGGCCGGCGAAGGCGTCATGGGTTCCGTGCCGCCAACCCACCAACAGCGCGGCGATATCGAGTTCGGCTGGCCGTTGCTTGAGAAAATCGTCGAGCTTGGGGTCGGCCAATCGATCGCCGTGCGCGAGCGCGATGTGATTGCAGTCGAAGCGGTGGAAGGAACCAGCGCGTTGATCGAACGAGCTGGTCAGTTGTGTCGCGCAAGGGGTTGGACATTGTTGAAAACAGCTTCCGCCGATCACGACATGCGCGCAGATGTGCCAACGATCGGCGTGGAAACGATCGAGCAGTTATCCAAAGCCGGGGCTGGTTGCGTTGCGCTCGGCGCCGGCCGTGTGATCCTGATCGACAAGCCCAAGGTGCTCGAGGCCGCGGACCGCGCCAAGATCGCGGTGGTGGGAGTGTGATTGATCGAGTCGCCTTTGATTTCAACAACCTGACCGATGATGAAAACCACTTCCTTGAGGAAGCAAGACAGCATCAAGAGTCCAAGATGTCAAAGATGCCAGCATTCCCGGCAAGAACGGTTGTGAGTTCTTTTGTTGACTGCGAGGAGGATCTGTGCAGTTTCCTTCGGATGGTGCCCTACTGCTCCCAACATGAAGATGTCTGGTCACCTCTTCTCGTGAGAATCATGTTGGACACATGCAGCCAACTGGATTCGCTTTGGGGCTACACTGCTTGGTTGTCTCGCTTCGTACGACAGGAGAAGAAGAGACGAGATCGTCTAACAATCCGCGACTACTTCAAGTATTTCGCGGAGGCACCTTTGACTCCGCTGGGCAAGCGATGGGTAGTATTTTGGAGCGAGGAGCCAACGCAGATTCGTCCGTTCGAATCCTGGGATGGAGGAGAATCCTATAAGGATCTTGATTGGTGGAAAGTGTATAACAAAGTAAAGCACGACCGCTTGGCTAACAGGGAGATGGCGACCCTATCCGTCGCTGTGCATGCTATGGCTGGCTTGTTCCTGGCAATCCTGTCATGTGAGCATTGCAGGTATGGGATCGAAGCGGCCGACTGGCTCACGTCTTCGGAGAGGGTCGCTTACAATCCGAAGGCCTCGCTTGGCGAGGACTCCCCCTCCGTGAAGTACAACTTCGTGGCCGCAGAGTCTCAGCTGTTTTCTTATCCCGTTGGATGGTGTGGAGCCACCGTCGAGAAAAATGACTCTTGGTACGGAAGCGCAAGCATGAAGTTTCGGCACTGGTTCTCTAACTATTCAGCTGAGTAGACCTGGCTCGGCTCAACCGGCCGTTGATTGGACCATCTGTTCTCGGTCCGACCACATGGACGACAAAATCCGCATCCTCGACGAGACGACGGAGGCGGTATGATGGCGGGAACCAATCCGGAGTCAGACCATGACCAGACAGGAAGTCTTGGACAAACTGAAAGCGAACCGTAACGAGCTTCGACAGATGGGTGTCAAATCGTTGTCGCTGTTTGGTTCCCTGGCCCGCGACGAAGCGACTGATCACAGCGATGTTGACCTGCTGGTCGAGTTTGATCGGCCGATCGGCCTGTTCCAGTTCATCAGAGTGCAGCATTACTTACAAGAGGTTCTCGGGGTGGATCGAGTCGATCTGGTCATGCCGGACGCACTGCACGAGGAACTGCGAGACAACATCCTCAGGGACGCAATCCGTGCCGCCTAGGAAATGGAAGTTTCGCCTCCGGCACATCCTCGAAGCCATCGAACGCATCGAGGAGTACACCCACGGGATGGATTGTGACGATTTTCGCCTCGACCAGAAGACGATCGACGCGGTCGTTCGCAATTTCCTGATCATTGGCGAGGCTGCTCGGCTCGTAACTGAGCACGTACAAGAGGCCTATCCGGATATTCCGTGGCAGGTGATGAGCGACATGCGCAACGTGCTCGTGCATGAGTATGACCGCGTGAAGGCCCAGGTCATCTGGGATACGATTCGCACCGACCTGCCGGCGCTCGTGCCGCTGTTACGTAAGGTTCTTGATGAGGCGCCGGAATGAGGCTCAGCGACAGGGCGAAGGCGATTCAAGCCGCGGATAGAGCGAAGGTCGCGGTGGTGGGCGTTCGTTAGGAGCCCTCGATAGCCGCGGGCGGGAGCCGGCGGTTGCGACCCGCGGATGCGAAGCGCGGTCTGCGCTGTTGGCCAACAAATCAACCCCGCCCTTCCGGGCGGGGCTATTGTTGGGTTATCACGACGCAAGGCAATGACAAGAAGTATGTATCGCGCGCGGGGGTGAAGCTCGAACATGCGCTGCGCGAGTTTGGCGTGGATGTGACCGGGCTCGTCTGCGCGGATTTCGGCTGCAACGTCGGCGGGTTTACGGATTGCCTGCTCCAACACGGCGCGGCGAAGGTGTACGCGATCGACACCGGCTACGGCGAGCTGGACTATCGCTTGCGCACTGATGATCGTGTGGTGGTGATGGAGCGGACGAATGTGCTGCATGTTGAGTTGCCTTGGGAAGGGAGGAAAAGAAAAGACCCTCACCCCAGCCCTCTCCCAAAGGGAGAGGGAGTAAGAAAAGCTGGATCACGCTTTACTCGTAGCAGCACCATACTTGGCCATGTATTCATCGTGAATCCATGCGTAGGTCTTTGCCATTCCTTCGCGGAGTTTAATGCTCGGCTCCCAGCCAAAGTATTCTTGGATCAAAGTATTGTCCGAGTTTCGGCCGTTGACTCCCTTTGGTGCATCGAGATTGTAATTACGATTCAGCTTAATACCAGCAATTTCCTCAACAATATCAACTAGTTGATTAATAGTTACCAGTTCGCTTGATCCAATATTAATAGGTTCAAGACAATCACTATGCAAAAGCGTTTGAGTTCCCTTTAAGCAATCGTCAATATACATAAAGCTTCGAGTTTGTTTGCCATCACCCCAAATTTCCATATCATGATCGCCCGTATGCTTGGCGTGGATAACTTTTCTGCATAAAGCAGCAGGGGCCTTTTCACGACCGCCTTCCCATGAGCCTTCCGGTCCATAAACATTGTGATAGCGTGCTACTCGTGTTTCCAAACCGAAGTCCTCACGGAAGTGCCTGCACATTCGTTCGCTGAAGAGTTTCTCCCAGCCATAACCATCCTCAGCATCGCCGGGATAAGCATCGGATTCTTTAAGTGCGATTACATCTTCTGATGTTTGTTTGCCTTGTGCATATACACAAGCGGATGAGGAATAGAAGAATCGCTTTACGCCTTTTTCCTTGGCAGCCATAAGCATGTGTGTTGTGATAAGCACAGATAGCATGCACTTGGCCTTGTTGAGTTCTATAAAGCCCATGCCTCCCATATCTGCTGCGAGCTGGTAGATTTCAGCTGCCCCATCACACGCCTGGTTGCAACTATCTTTTTCAGATAGATCCAGCTGCAGATTTTCTACTGCATCATGAACTTGATGCCATTCATCTATTGGCTTGATATCAGCACAGCGAATGTTGGTGTATCCCTGGCTCAGCAGGTCTGCTGCGAGATGTCCGCCGATGAATCCACCACCTCCACCGATGACGATTAGTTGGTCCTTGCTCATTTGAAGATCCTTTAAGAGGATTGTTTTATTACGTCCCCAGCACATTTTGGGCCTTAACACCCGCTACCAAAGCCTTGGTGCTTAGGTCGCATTTTTTGAGCGAATCTCAGCCCCTCCGAGAGCTGCTATTGCTAGATCGGCTTGTAAACGGTCAAGCCGCACTGCTTACGTAACAATATGCCAGGGAAGTTCAGTTTCAAATGCAAGTTAGGCATCAAATGAAGTAGATAAACTGGCTTGAGAAATTGATCGAGACAACCGTAATTGCTAGCAAAATCAGCCTAGAATCCGCTTGTTCTCGGTCGTTATAGATTCAGCCTATTTTATTGACTTATCCCTGGAAGCTGACGGTTCCGCCTATTAGCGAACCGTTTGGGGGCAGCGTCGTAGCCTTGGGATCGGTTGGCCTAGCATT